>JANPLP010000236.1:0-4023 GCA_031426595.1 Planctomycetia bacterium
CCTTTGATTTGGAGCTGGCTTTGAGCAGCGCGTCGATTGGAAACGCAGCCAACTGCAATTCACCCGCGGCCAGTGCGGCCAAGCGATTGTCATAGTCAGCACCATCATCCACGGGTTCCGCCTTAATCCCTAGGCTCCGCAATTGCTGATTAAACTCAGGCGAACGTAGGATGGCGTACCCAGAGAATCCATCCAAGCCGATCTTGATGTGCTGGCTGTAGTTGGATTGGCCCGACGTCGCATCGATCACCTCTTGCTGTTTCTGTTCCTCTTGTTTGGCCACATTAGGAACGTACCACATGCGATAAAGCACCACGGCGATCGATAGGATGACTAGCCAAATCATGCAGGCTAAAAAAATCTTTGCTTTGCTCACGTGATTAATGCTCGATCTGAAGTAAACCAATTCACCGTTAGGACTTGCAACACTCAGCGACGTTGCTGGCGTTTGCCTTGGCCGAACAGAGCTCTTATCAAGATGACCGCGATCGCGAACAAACCGAAAATCGATCCACAACAGCAGATAAAACCACCCAGTACATTGCCACCCGTTACTTGGTTCGGTGCTGCGGGCACCTGGAATCTCGAGCCGCCCTGCTCGGTCGTCAGCGTTACCTCTTCGATCGGAGCATTGTTGACAACTGTTAAGCTTTTGAGCACTTCCTCAGCAAGGCCGTCTTCCAGGCCCTGAAGCATTTCGAAATCAGACTGCGTACTTTGATTGTCCCCAGTTGTTTCTGCAAACACTTCCGAAATTGCGGCAGTGAGAGAAGCAGCGTCATCGGCACTGCGGTAGGAATGCGCGAGGCTCGACAAGGAGTGTTCGCTTGACATGCTGACACCGATCACATCCAGCGTAAGACCACGGGACAGTATATCCGGCAGGTAGCTGCTCAGGACTCCCGGGTCAGTTGCTTCGCCGTCGGTCACGATCAGCAAGCGATAGGTTCCATAGCGATCGGTGGCTCGCAATTTAAGCAGTTCGTCGGCACCGACCTTTGAAAACTGTCCTAGCATCGTACCGCCGTTAGCGCGGATTTCTGCAACTCGAGCTTGCCAATTCGAATCTCCGATCGGGCCCATCGGAACAATCCACGGTTCGCCATCGAGTCGAGTGTTGAGCGCGAGCACGCCGACTCGCGTCCCGGCTGGCAATTGAGATAGCACCGCAGTGAGCGCTTGTTTCGCTGCGTCAATGCGCAGGGTCCCATTGGCCATGGGTTGTTTCATGGACCCTGAATCGTCCAGCACGACCACTACGTTGTTGTCTGCTGCGATAGTTGGTGCAGACACGCAACAGAGTGTGAACAAGACGCCAACAGTCATTACTCGCGAGCTTCCACCCATCCACATCAATCGGGTCCCATGACTAAAAATTGAAATCACTCGGTGCAATCGTCTCTGCATCCACTTTTACGATTCGAAATTCGACTCGCATGTTTTCTTTGGCTTCGTCGAGCGTCTTGGGCTTGGCGACGATCGGTTCGGCGATACCTGCTCCAACGGGAGTGATCTGCGACAAGTCGACTTTGACACCCAACTGCAATCCATATTTCGCTAAGGCGTCGCGAACCTGGTCCGCGCGGCTCTTCGATAGGGCCATCGCCGCATGCATCGTGACTGTTGGGTCATCCTTACCGCCAGCAAATGCGCCTGCTTCAATCAGTGCGGAAACCTCTTTGATATTGGTTAGGTCGAGCGGCGCGCCTTTGTAGAAGTAACGGTAATTGCCCGCGGTTCCGCTCTGCTTGATCAAACCTTTAGCGATGCCGGCTTTGACAAAGTCGATCAAAGTTTTAGTTGGATCTGAATGCCCGCGAATCACAATCCGCGCGTTACCAAACGTGGCTGCAGCTTTCAGAGCTCGATTGAATTCTGCACCGTAGCGATCCGCGGAAAACTCCTGCTGATTGGGTTCGAAGTTGATCGTGAAGTCAACGATGGTGTTCGCATCTAGATTCGCCCCCAAGAACATATCGTTCGACTCGGGAGTTCCTTCGAATCGTTCGGCAAACTTCGGCTCCTTGTATTCGAGTCCGGCGAGCTTGGCGATTTCTTTGTAATCAAAGTTGTTAGGTTCGAAACCATTTCGGGATTTTGCGTAACCCCATTCCGTTGCTAACTTCAGCGCCTCCGAAGTCTTTACTTCAAAGCCGCTCAAATTCTGTTCGCCTCCTTTGAAAAATTCCACCTGCCCAGCTTGGCTGACAAAAGTGCAATCGAGCAGCAGTCCATGCGCGTCCACTTCCAAGGTTGGGATAACCTCTTCACCGAAGATCTTTTGGCTCTTGCCCAGCAAGTCACGATAAGCGGGGCTCATTTTCTTCGCAGTCTCAAATTCGGTGCGCATCGCCACCACTTGGCTTGAGGCTTTCAGATAGCCGGCGACAAACTTCTTGACCCAGTCTTGGTTCGCCGCAAACCAATCGCTGCGGACGGCGTAAACGTCTGCAATCGAGCGGCTCATTTGCTGAGTGCTGTTTAGTACTCGCGCGCCTTTGACTGTGCCTTCGGCTCCGCTGCCGGTTGCATTCATGCCGCTGGTCAAGCCGAGCATGTCAGGTGTGATGACACAGCACGCATCGATGGAGCTATCGGTTCGAAACAGCTCTGCGGCGCCCCCTGGGCCCGTCAAGTCCTTTGTCCAAACGATGGTCACATCTTTATTGGTCAGTTGCGCGGCGGCTAGTGAGTCGTACAGCAGACCGACGTGCGGTCCTCCCTGCTGGCAGGCAATTTTTTTACCCTTCAAGTCATTCAGTTTGCGGATCGCTTCGCGGCTAACGATATGATCGCCCGCGCTCCAGGAAAGTTGCAAGATGACCACCGGCTTCGTGCGGGGATCCGCCGCGATCACTTCGCTTGCCTGACCGAGCATATGCATCGTGCCGCGCAGGAAAGGGCTCTTGCCGCTGATGTAATTCTTGACTTGGCCGACGAAGTCGTCTCCCGCGGTCAACTGCATCTGCAACCCGGCAGCTTGAAAGGCCGAGCTGGGTTCGGTTTGCAAACCGCCATTGGCTAAGAAAGTGGCCACATCGCCACCCCAAGTGATGTAGGGCACCGAAATATTCTTGCCTGCCGTCACAGGCTGAATCGTGGTCCCTCCAACCAGTTTGGAGAACTCTTGCTGCGCCTGCAAAGCGGTCGCGGCGAGAGCGCATAAAGTTAGCGTGGATACTAGAGCAATCGATCGTAACATCGGAACTACCTCTCTTTTCAAAGCACCATTAGCTTTGCGATACATAATTAATGTTTGCGTTCAACACTTTTGTCGGTTAGCACTTTTGTCGGTTACCGGATGCCCTGAGCTTCTAATAGGCTGATTTCTCTTTCCCATTGGGCGCGCTGTTCGTCGGTGACCTGCGGATCTGGTAGGAGACTTCGCCGCGTGCAATTTACTAGCGCCTGCAGAGTTTGATAGCGTCGTGTCTGCCCGATCGCGGGTTGAATGAAGTCGCCAATGATCGTTTTTAATTCTTCTTCGGACTTCGGCGGAATCGCTTTGATCTGACTTCGCAAAGCTGCAAAGCCTGCTGCGGAAAAATCCGGTGGTAACGCTTCCTTATCCATCCAGTTCAGCAAATTCCCCCCCACGTCGCCGGCTGGCTTCAGCATCCAAGTGATAAAGTCCAAGCGATCTTGATCAACTGGATCGAGAATTGGAATTATCAAATCCCCGACTCGCCCTGGGCGACGAATGTCGGGCGACAGCAAGTGGATTCGAGCGGTCATAAGCAACCAGATCACTTTCCCGCGCAGCGCTGGGTCGCTCATCATGCCTTGAATCTTACCGGTCAAACGCCGTTCCGTTTCGTGAGTCCCCTCGCCCACGCCGCCAAATTGTGTGTCCGCCTCATCGACGAAAATAACCACTTTCTCCAGTGCCTCGAGCACCCGTCGTAGGCGTTCAAAAATCACATCCGTCTGACCAAACCACTGGCTGCGTATGCTTTTGAGGACCAGTACCGGCATGTCCAGTTCGGACGCAACGGCTTCAAAAATGAAGGTCTTGCCACCACC
>JANPLP010000237.1:0-2382 GCA_031426595.1 Planctomycetia bacterium
ATGAGCCACAGATTACGGCTCCGCCAAAGCTGAACCCAATCATACCGATCGGACGATCGTTTGGAATATGCTTCAGAAAGTCCGCCAGATAATAGGACTCGATGTGCGCAAGTGCTGCTTTCTCGCGAACGTCGGGCCCGATCCGTCCTTCGCGTTGACTTGGCCATGAAAACAAAATCAATCGAATCGGCGAGCAACTCTGCGCTGCGAGCAATTGGTACATGTAAAGTCCACGCTCACGCGCGTTTCCCCACTCCATCCAGTTGCCGTGTACATAGATAATGGTCTGTGCCCCATTCAAACTAACGACGTCTGCTTGGAACTCTTCCAAGGTGCTCGGGCAAAAAGCCGTGCCGACAACTCTTGAAACTTCTAAGGGCGCCCCATTTTGGTAAGCACCGCAGAGATGCCGAGTGCTGACCTCCCACACGCTGTCTCCAGGCCGAACGGGAATGGCTGCATCGCAATCGACACACCATGCTAGGGCTAAGCATCCCACCATCAATCGAACGATGAGCAGGAGTTGCGATGCAAATGTTGAGTTCATGACAGCAGGGAACTTCGTAGGGCAGAGGTCATCAATGACTACTCAAAATCAGCTCGCATCCCTGCAGCAGCTGTTTGCACGCATCGTATCAATTGTAATGCCACAGTGCACATTTGTGGTGATTACTCCACAAGATTGA
Source organism: Planctomycetia bacterium (assembly GCA_031426595.1). GTDB lineage: Bacteria > Planctomycetota > Planctomycetia > Pirellulales > Pirellulaceae > Aureliella. The sequence continues at coordinate 687 of JANPLP010000237.1, forward strand.
TTCGGCAATTGATCAAGTAAAGTCTCACAATGTTTCAAATTTTCTACATGTTTCGTTTGCACATCGTCGGCAGTGTCGTAGAGTTTGTGCGGATGGGAATCGAGTCTACCGGTTGCCAAGAATTTGCCACAGGGGAAAGTAAAATGAAGAAATTGCTGTTGGTTGGTTTGTTGTTGTCCCTGAGCACTGGATGCGGGCGGGGATGGTTGCCATGTCTATTCCGAGGCGCATCGTGCGGCAACGGCAGTTGCATCGGCGCCGCTCCAGCTCTGCCACAAGGCTGCAATGCCTGCGTCGGCGGAAACAACGCCGGTTACGGCTCGTACGATGATGATGCCATCGGTGGTGACTACTACGGCGGTGGAACCATTGTTGGTGACAGCTACGTCGGAGGCCAAGTCGTTCCAAACTATGGTAGCGGCACAGTTACTTCGCCGACGATGCAAGGCTTGCCATCACCTGCACCCTGAGCAATCATTCGCGCCCAATGGGTTCGGAGCCTACCACCCAGCGATAGCTCGCCAAGTTGCAACTCGCGAACCTGAACTGCGCCTACCCGAATTTTGCCAGCCTGCATCTCGGCGGATCGTCTCGAGCTTCCAAGGAACTCGAATACTCTGTCGCAGATGCAAAAGGCTTGAGTGACCTGTGAACACTCACTCTGAGGTGGTGGCATGCCTCCTCCGCCACGATTGCTTTTCGCTAACACTGCAAGCAAACTTGAATTGGCATGCGATCACGTTCGGATCCATGCTATCCAGTTATCGGAGGAATTTGGCGTGCGCATTTTACATCAGCTAAAACTTGGTTTGCTCTTCGGCTTGCTGCTAGCTGCAATAATTGCTGTCGACGCATCGTCGAGCTCCGCGCAGGAATCGGACCAGGAAATTAAGGCGACGCCACGCAACGGACAGGACTCCGAAGCTGACGAGTCCGCGCAGTCCGCCTTACAATTCATTGCACCGAAGCAGATTGAGATGCTGATCGGAGTTCGCTTGACTCCGGCTGATTTAAATATGCTTTCGACGATTGTTACCACCGTATTTCCTACCAATTGGCCGGAGCAAAAGGTCGAAATCATAGAGCTGAGTGTGCCTCCCGCTTTTAAACACGGTTTCCGTGACCTCCCGGGAGGCAACAAGCAACTTTTGCTTCAGTCCGCGTTCCTTCCAGCGAACTCTCCCATCGAAGCGACAGTTAAAGTTCGCATTGAAAAATCTCATACGGTCGGCCCGACTGACACCGCGCAATTTGTTCGTCCCAAACGTCCTAGCCGCGAGATCAAAGTCTTCACTGGCAACAGTCCTTACATCGAGACAACTAGCAGCGAAGTCAAGAAGATCGTTCGTGAGATTGATGCTAAGGAACCCGAAACCGAGTGGCAACGCGTCGAGATGCTCTACGACTGGGTGCGCGAAAATATCGTCTATACTCGCGGCGACCTGAAATCGGTCCGTCAAGCCATCAAGGATAAGACCGGCGATTGCGAGGAGATGACAAGCACTTTTGTCGCCCTTTGCCGCGCAGCAGATGTTCCCGCTCGCTGCGTTTGGATCCCCAATCACTGCTACCCTGAATTCTACTTGGAAGATGCGGAAGGCAACGGCCATTGGTTTCCCTGCCAAGCCGCTGGGACTCGAAACTTCGGATCGATGCCCGAGTACCTACCAATCTTGCAAAAAGGGGACCGCTTCAA
>JANPLP010000238.1:0-10617 GCA_031426595.1 Planctomycetia bacterium
ATCGATAGCCGCGGGCCGATTGCGCATGCAATATCGCCGCATTCCAGTTGTTGAACTTGTCCTTGGCGTTCCTTTTTCGTTGCATGAATCTGCCACAACTGAGCGATGTTTTCTTTCTTGTCGCGGTTTGGATTGTAGACCCGTGAGTTGGCATCGAGCGTTCCCGAGTAAACTCGAATCCAATACAGGTCGCCGGTTTTGGCGGGCAGAATTTTGAATACGAGCGCGCAAAAAGGATCTTTTGCGGAAGGCTTTCTTTCGAGCTGCTTGTCCCGTTTCTTAGGATCGACACCTGTTACTGAGGGGCGATCAAGCGGGCTAGGTAAGTAGTAGCCAACTCCGTCCAGCAGGGGTTGAATGCCCATGCCGTGCAGCGCGGAGCCGCAGAGGACAGGTTGGATTTGCATGCTGATACAGCCGTCGCGGAGTGCCTTTCGAATCAGTTCGGTCGGAATCGGTTTCTCTTCTAAAGCAAGCTCAGCTAACTCGTTACTGATGCCATAGAGGGCTTCGAGCATCACGTCGCGCCAGCCTTGCGCGTCCTCGACCAATTGCTCAGGAATGTCTTCCTTTACCGCTTGTTTGCCATCGTCTTCTTTCGAAAAGCGGATGAATTGCATGTCGATCAGATCGATCACGCCGGTGAACGGATCCGACGTATGCGTGGGGCCCTGCCCGGCTGGGATTTGGATTGCGACTGGAGTTGCGTTTAGGCGAGCTCCGATATCTTCGAGCACTCGATAAAAGTCGGCTCCTTCGCGATCCAGTTTGTTGATAAACACGATCCGCGGCACTTGGTACTTATTGGCTTGACGCCAGACGGTCTCGCTTTGCGCTTCGACTCCTTCGCGAGCGCTGAAAACTACCACGGCTCCATCGAGAACTCGCAAGCAGCGCTCGACTTCTGCGGTAAAGTCGACGTGCCCAGGGGTGTCGAGTAGGTTGACGATGTGGGTACCCCAGCGAAAGGTGACGCAGGCGGAGTAGATTGTGATGCCCCGCTCTTGTTCCTCTGGATCGTCATCGGTTTCCGTTGTACCTTCATCGACGCCGCCTGCGCGATGCTTAGCTCCGCTGACGTACAGCATGCGTTCGGTTACGGTCGTCTTTCCAGCATCGATGTGAGCGATGATACCGATATTTCGGAGTGCTTCGAGTGCGCGGGCCATTTCAGAAGCCTTGGAAAAGTTTGGGAGCTGTCAGATACAATTTTAGGAGAAAACTACTTTACATCGGCGCAGAAAAAGAGCCACGAAGCTCACCAAAGTGCACAACGCGGCTCTATGTATATTCGCGATCGAATTACCAAGCGAAGTGAGCAAACGCCTTGTTAGCGTCAGCCATGCGGTGAGTGTTCTCGCGGCGAGACATGGCGGTGCCTTCTTTGCGGAAAGCGGCCAGGATCTCTTCAGCCAGTTTCTGATGAGTCGCGCGGCCCTTCTTTTCACGGACGGCTTGAAGAATCCAGCGAATCGCGAGCGATTGTTGGCGATTGCGATTCACTTGCATGGGAACCTGATAGGAAGCTCCACCGACACGCTTCGAGCGCACTTCGATGTACGGCTTGACGTTCTCAAGAGCCGTTTCGAAAACTTCGATCGCTGGGCGATCTTTTACTTTTTCTTGGATCTCATCGAGCGCGCTGTAAAAAACATGCTGCGCGGTGCTCTTTTTTCCGTCGTACATCAAGCAGTTGATGAACTTGCCGGCGAGCAGCGAATTGAATTTAGCATCCGGTCGCAGCATAAAGCGACTGGCGGTGATCTTACCCATGATTTTTAATTCCGTAACCGAAGGATGAATTTTGTAAGTTGCGTGAGCCAACTCTTAGCTGGGTTAACTCTGTAAATCGCGATCTACAGAATCAATAGTGCCAGACTAGCTCTTTTTGGCGCCGTAACGGCTGCGAGCTTGCTTACGACCGGTCACGCCCAATGTATCGCGAGCTCCGCGGACGACTTGATAGCGCACACCAGGAAGGTCGCGAACACGACCACCGCGGATGAGCACGATCGAGTGCTCTTGAAGGTTGTGACCTTCACCGGGGATGTAAACAGTGACTTCTTTGCCGTTGGATAAGCGTACACGGGTGATTTTGCGAAGCGCCGAGTTGGGCTTCTTCGGGGTCATCGTGCGAACCTGCAGGCAGACGCCCTGCTTTTGCGGGCACTTTTCAAGCACTACCGTCTTGGTTCGGGTTCGTTGAACGACGCGATTCCGTCGCACTAGCTGGTTGATTGTTGGCATTTACTTCTGAATTCCACTAAAGCCGATTGATTCGCTTACTTTACCATGCGTCGTTTCAGTCTCGTTCTGCACGCAACTTTTGCAGTATAAGACTAAGTACCAGAGGTGGGGATCGAACCCACACACCCTTGCGGGCACTGGATTTTGAATCCAGCGCGTCTGCCATTCCGCCACTCTGGCGAGTGATTGTGAATCCACTTGGTTTGAACCGGCACTGAACGGGCCGATTCGGACCCAAAAAGATACCCGATGTGCCTGCTTCTCGGCAAGGCCCGATCTGACATTCTTTCGCGTGAATTTGCTGGTATAGTCAAATTCTGAGGTCGAAATCAAGCCTAGAAAGTTCAGCCAGGACCTTCCAAGGGCTCGTCTGACTAGACGAATCAGCATGGAGGACTAGGTCAACAAAAATTCGGACGCAAAATCACCAGAGGTTAAGCGTCCGTTTTAAGAGCAATAAAAGTTTGGGGCTGCGCGGAGAGCCCGTGTGGAACTGCCGCGACGGAGGGAATCGCGTTGGTTATTAAGCCAAGTCGTTCATGGCACCTTCGAGCTTCACTTTGGGTGGCATGCCCATAAATCGTTCAGCCACTTCGCCGTCTTTAAAGAGCATCAGGGTAGGGATGCTTTGGATACCGTACTGGTTGGTCACGTTCGGATTATCGTCGATATTGATCTTACCGACTTTTACTTTTCCAGAAAATTGCTCGGCGAGCTGGTCGATCAGGGGGGCGATTTGTCGGCATGGACCACACCAAGGAGCCCAAAAATCGACCAAAACACCACTTGTGGAGTTAAGGACTTCATCTTGGAAATTGTCATCAGTAAATTCGACGGTGTGTTGTCCCACTTCAATGTTCCCTTAGCAAAATTCTTTTAATACGACTCTATTCAATGGGGATTTTAGGTTCCCACCCAAGGCTGTCAATTCGACACGCTCGTCATGATAGCCTGGGTGGTGCAAAACTTAGTCCAAAGTCACACTCGCATTTTTCGGAGGATCTCTTCGAGAGCAGCGAGTACGAGAGTTACGTTCCTTTCCGTACTGCTTGAACCCATCAAGCCAAATCGCCAAGCTTTCCCTTTGAACGGCCCCAATCCGGCGCCTATCTCGATACTGTATTCCGTTAGCAATCGCTTGCGAACTTGAGCGTCGTCGATTCCGGCGGGAACATGCACAGCGTTGAGTGTCGTGAGTGAATGCTCTGGAATGTAGTTTAGTCCTAGTTGCTCAAGACCGGCGCGGAGCGATTTGTGGTTCCTCTCATGGCGTTCGATGCGTGGTGCTAAGCCCTCCTCAAGTACCATTTGTAGGGCTTCCCGAAGGGCGTAAGTCATATTGATCGGCGCAGTGTGATGGTAGACTCGATCGGTTCCCCAGTAGTTTTTCAACATGGTGATATCGAGATACCAGCTGGTCACCTTCGACTTGCGATTAATAACCACATCGACGGCGCGCGGTGAAAACGTGACAGGAGACAGCCCCGGGGGGCAGCTCAGGCACTTTTGCGTTCCGCTGTAGCAGGCGTCGATACCGAGTTTGTCGACTGGTAGATCGATGCCGCCGAGGCTGGTCACTGCATCGACGAGCAGGAGGGCGCCGTGCTGTTTGACGATTTCTGCTATTTCGGACAGTGGCTGATGTTCACCCGTGCTGGTTTCAGCGTGAACGATACCAAAGACTTTAGTGTTCGGGCGTTGTTTCAGAGTATCGCGGACTTGGTCGGGCGCAATACCGCGTCCCCATTCTGCCTCAATGGTGTGCACTACAGCTCCGTAGCGTTGTGCTACGTCTTTCATTCGTCCGCCGAAGACGCCGTTGACGCAGACAATCATTTCATTGCCGGGCTCGATCAAATTGCAGACGCAGGCTTCCATCCCAGCGCTGCCGGTGCCCGAGATGGCCATCGTCATTTCATTGTTTGTTTGGAAAACCTGACGCAGCATCTGCCGAGTTTCGTCCATGATCACCAAGTACTCGGGATCGAGATGCCCGATCGTGGGCGCTGCGAGTGCACGAAGTACGCGTGACGAAACATCGCTTGGCCCGGGGCCCATGAGTACTCGTTCAGTTGGATTCAAGGAGCCGTAGGTCGCGGTCATATTCGAGAGTTTCCTGTACAGTAGCGCGAGCAAGTTGCCGGTGTTGGAGATTAGGAGGTGGGTTGGGAAGCGTGTTAGGAGGTGTTTGCAGGTGAGCGTGCCGTGCCGTAGTTTGTGTCCCATTGTGATGTAGATCGCAAACGTAGGCCAACTCTTAAACTAAAAACGCGCTGCGAAGTGAGGACACTCAGCGGCGCGTGATATAGGAGATTAGCGGATAATGTGCGTTGTCGTGGGCAGCAACGTTATGGCTTGAAAGCCAATTCGGCGACCATTTCAACTTCGTCATTGATCTTACCTTTACCGTAGTTCATGCCCCACTTGGTGCGATCGAGTTTAAACGTCGCGGTCACTTGGAGCTTTTCATCGCCGGTTGCAACCTTGGCTGGTACGACTAATTCTTCGGTTTTGCCGAGCATGGTAAGTTTGCCGTAGAACTTAATTTCTGTATCGCTGACTTTCTCAATCTTGGTCGATTCGAAAGTGGCGGTGGGGTACTTTTTAACGTCAAAGAAATCAGCATTCTTCAAGTGACCGGTGAGCTTTTCGTCGTCGGACCAAAGTGATTCGGTATCGATGACGATCTTCAAGCTGCTCTTGGACATGTCTTCGTGATCTGCCAGCGCATCGACCTTGAATTTCTTGAAGCCACCCTTATGCTCTCCCTCGGGTTTCTTGCCGACGAAAGAGATTTTGGATTTTTCTTCGATCAGCGTGAGTTTGTCGGCAGCGGTAGCGACGACGGGTGCAGTAAGTACGAGGGCCAGGGCAGCGAAAGCAAATCGTGCGAGCATCTTTGATATCCTGTTGAACTTGAGACGTGAAAACTGCGAAGTCGGTCGACTTTGCTGTGGCAAAATTTGCGACAGAAAATCGCCGGCTCGCGAGATGAGGAATTCAGACGGCTTAATTGTACTGCAAAATGGAAACCCCGTGCCAGTCGCCAAGCCCTGAACCAGCCAACCTTAATCCCCCTTTTATATTTGCGAGTTCAGCATGCGGAATTTCTCGGTTCAGCCGTCCGACGCGCAGCGGCCCAAGATTAGTGCCTTTCCCAAATGTTATCTCGATATCATCACTCCGGCAGGCACGATGACCGTTTTTGATTGGATTGAGCAGGCGAGAACGTTGGATGCGGATGGGTTGGAGATGTATGAAGGTTTTTTTGTGCGGTTGGAGAGTTCCTACATCGACGAGATCAGTTCAGCGATCCGCGATGCGGGATTCAAGATGCCTATGCTTTGCTGTTCGCCCGATTTTACCCATCCAAAAGCGGAGAATCGCGAGCGGGCAGTACGTTACCAGCTTGAGATGATTCGTGTGGCTCATCGACTTGGCGGTGAAGGAGTTGTGTGCCGAGTGCTCAGTGGCCAGCGCTGGCCGGAAGTCTCGCGGGCTCAGGGGCTTGAGTATGCCAGCGTTGGTATCCAAGCTTGTTTGCCGCTAGCAAAAGAGCTCGGCGTCGTCCTTGGACTTGAGAATCATTACAAGGACGGTAACTGGTTGTATCCCGAGTTTGCGCAGAAAAAAGATGTCTTCGTCGACTTGCTCAAACTTATTCCTGAGTCCGAAAATTTTGGAGTCCAATACGATCCTAGCAATGCCGTCGTAGCGGGTGATGATCCGGTCGAATTGCTGCGCGAGATTGTGCATCGAGTTGTCAGTATGCATGCTAGCGATCGCTTTCTCGCTGAAGGTTCGACTTTAGAAGATCTGAAGGCCGCCGAAGGTACTGCAGGCTATACGTCGATCTTGAAGCACGGTGTTACTGGCAAAGGAATCAATGACTACGCAGCTATCTTTACACTCCTACGAGCGGCGAATTACAGCGGTTGGATTAGTATTGAAGATGGAATGAACGGAATGGCAGAGATGGCCGAGTCGCTGGCATTTTTACGTAAAAACGTGGCTAAGTACTGGGATGTATAAGTGGGGGAATGTCTAAGTGCGGGGATAAGTCGCGTACGAGTCTGTTGGGAATGCGAGCTTATCGGTCAGCACGATGTGCCAATGTCGGTGGGCGGAGCTTGCAATGCTGCTAAATAAAAGCTGTTGAATCAATGCTGGTAAACGAGGACAGCTGAGATTGTCGCGGTAGTAAGTTGGCAACAATACCTTCATGGACGAAGAAATGTCAAACTTTGACGATTAATCTGACGATAGCGAAGGTGTAGGTCTGACATTGATTAGGCTGGCGTCGTTCACTAACCTGGGCATCGTTAGTCCCTGAGTACCACAACTCCACGGAAGGAAACAGTGGTGGCCGATTCAAATCCTGATGCTCCCAACGCAGATTCCACTTCACTGATTAAGAAATCGGTGTGGTGTGGTGCGGTGTGCGCACTGGCCGTGGTGCTCACTTCCCTGAACCTATATCCGCCGGTGGATGTGCAATATAAGGTCAGTACGCGTGTGGTCGTTGCCGAAGCGCGCTTGGAACAACTGAAGGCGGTGCTGGCGCGTGATCGCAAAGCCATGGCAGCGGGGCGATTGCGTTACGTCCAACTGTATAAGCTTAATTTGCTTGACGAGGTCAAGAATGACGGGCTTATGTTAGTGGAATTGGAATCGCTTTGGACCGGTCGTGCGACTTCAACTCACATTGAAGCCTGGTTATCCAAGGTAACTCAACCGGACTCGCGCCAGTTGGTCAATTCCGAGGAAGCCTGCGCCGATCGCTTTGCGCGCTGGCAAGCCGAGACGGCTAAGCATTACTTAAAGCGGCATCAGTACATTTGCTCAGCAAACAAGACAACTTCGTCGGCGCAAAACGAATCACAGTTAGCAAGCGGTCCCATCGCTGGCGGAGTGCGCGCTACGTTTGCGACGATGACTACGTCCGGAGCGACCGGTATCGCAGCGACACCGGTATCCGGCCAGTTGGAATTCGATGACCCGGTGCGGACCGAAAAGACCCTAACAGATTCGCTGAAACAAGCCGAGGCAGTTGCGATTAAGTCGCAGCAGATGTTCACGACGGCGCTCGACAAGCATGCGGGTGCGATCGAGATCGTTGGAACTCCGCGGGTGCGTTCGAAGACAAGTAACATTCCACTTTGGATGTCGGCGAGCGTGATCATTCTGGCGATGGCCACAGGCGCGATCGCTAGTTTGCTTCAGTATCGAATTCAGTCTGGCGGAGCGTTTGATCCCGAATTCACCGCCGCGCAATTGAAGCTCGACGGACTTCCCGTGGTCGCGAAACTTGAGCTTGCACCTTTGGGTCATGAGCCGTCCTCGCGCTCCGCTCAGGGTGTACTCAATGCATTCAAAAACGCGACCGGACGCCACTTAGGCCAGGTAGGAGAAGTCATGTTGCTAATTTGGTGTGTCGCGATCACTTGTCGAATGTTGTTTGATCCATTGTGGCGAAGTGTTGTAATGGATAGTCCGTTGGCTGCGTTCGGACGTCTTGTGACGGGAATGCCTTAGCGAGCGCTCCGTCGCAAGTTCACGCTTATTTACTTAGCCCCCAACTTTTTTGAGTCCTGAGTGGTTGCCATGTACGAAGCCTTACTACAATCGGCCGATCGCCCGTTTCGAGCCACGCCTGACACGAAGTTTTACTACCCTAGCGACAGCATTGAGCAAGCTCGGCAGACGGTCGTCCGTGCGATCTTGCGCGCCGAGGGGCCGTGCTTGGTTTTAGGTGGCGCGGGCCTTGGCAAGACGATGTTAGGCCAAGTGATCGCGGATGATGTATATGGTCGGTTTGATATTGTGAAGTTGCACGCAACGGGATTGTGCAGTCGTCGAGCTCTATTGCAGAGCATTTTGTTTGAGCTTCACCTGCCTTACCGAGATTTATCTGAGGGGGAGCTTCGGATGTCGATCATGGATCGGCTTTCGCCATCCCCTGAGACGGCACCGAGCGGCATTCTAATGATTGTCGATGAGGCTCATACACTGTCGCAAAAATTGCTTGAAGAGCTGCGACTAATTACCAACTTTGCGCGCAACGGCCAGCCTCGCGCTCGACTGGTGCTGCTGGGCAACATGCGACTGGAGGACACGTTCGCCCATCCTCAGTTAGATTCTTTTAACCAGCGTCTGGCGGCTCGTTGTTACTTGCAACCGATGACTCGCGATCAGTCGATGGAGTTTGTTCGGCATCAACTACGACGCGCACTAGTCGAACCTGCGACGATGATTACGAACGATGCGCTGCGGACGCTCTACGCTGCTAGTGAAGGTGTGCCACGTCTGGTCAATCAAGTCATGGATCATGCATTGGTTCTAGGGGTTTCTTCCGGTCAGTGTCCCATCTCGGCTTCTTTGATCGAAGAGGCATGGTCGGATCTTCAACAATTGCCGGCTCCATGGCATTCGAGCAACGCACCTGAAAAGGCCAATGCTCAGCCGACGAGCACCATTGAATTTGGTGAACTGAGCGACGACGGCGAAGAGTCATTCGGAGAGTCATTCGTGGCTGGCTCGAATCTTGCGCCCCCTGCAGAAACGTACTTTGCAAAGCTAGATGAAAGCGGCGCGACGGAGAGCACGATTTCAATGGCTACAGTAAGTTATGAGTATCCCGAACTCGCGGGAGGTCAGAATTCAGATACTTCGGATGACGAATATGAATTGGCGGTTGAGTTGGATCCGCTAAACGTGATCGATAACGCGCCGAAGCAAAATTTCTTCGCTGCTTTTGCGCCGATGGTGCCCTTCGACGGCAATCCGGGAGATACGGACGAAGACTTGGGCGTGTCAATTGAAGAACCTTTGGTTTCAGAGATCAAAGAGACCGACATGCCACCTGTCGCAGAGCGTGTTGTGTTCGACGCAAGCAAAGCGTTTGGTTTCAATCGTCATCAATCTAAATTTCCTCGCGGCACGGACCCGATCGCAACGGCTGCGCCAAGCGTAGCGCCGGTAAGCAGAATTGAGCCGTTTAGCCCGCCGCCGATTGCCGCCTCAGCCAATGCCGCAGCAGCGAATCAACTGGGTGGTGGTCAACTGGGTCATGTTCAATTGGGGCATGGCATGCCGAGTGCGCGCGGCAACGGCGCGATAGCTCACCAGGCTAATGCGGAATTGAACTTTGGTTACGAAGACAGGTCCGCGCCATTGGCGGCCGCCTTTTTCGGTTCGCAGCCGTCCGACATCGAGATGTTGGATTTCGAGAAGACTACGGATGCCATTATTGCTGGCAGTGACGGGGTCGAGAGTGTCTGGGAGAACGATCCTCCGATCTACGAAACGAAGGCTCATGTAAGGCCTAGCTCCAATCACCAGACGGGCCGTGAAGCCTTGCGACGCAACGATCAAAAAGCGGGTCCGACCTCCGGTAGCTTGTTTGGCGAAGGCTTTGAAGAAGAGATTGCTATTGCGAATAAGGGTGGCGTCGGCAAAGACCGTCGGATCTTTGAACCCAAACCTCTTGACGTTGTCGCCTCGCTTCCTCTAGCGACTCGCCACGCTGCTGCAGAGGAACAGGTCACTGCGATGGAAAGTCAACGCTTAGAGTTGGATGATGACCGATCTTATGAAGACGCTCAGCAGGCCAAGAAATATTCCCAATCAGAACATGCTCCGGTCGAATCGGCAGTGCTATCACCGGAGAGCATCGTAGCGAGTTGGACCGTAGACGTCGCAGCGACGGAAGCGGAGCGCGAGATTGCTCTGCACACTGAGATTGAGGATTTGGTGTCGCAATTGAATTTTTCGGCCTTTGCGGTTGAGCCGTTTAGTGTCGAGCAAATTGCTGTGGATTACCAACGCGAGGCTGGGGTGGGCAAGCAACGGCACGCGAATCGTGCGAGCCAAGAAGATCGCCAGACGATCTACACGCTGCACACGACCGAATCAGCGGAAATGGATCAGGACATTCACAGTAACTTGACGATGGATGATGACCGAGACTTACTGATCATTGAAGAGGAATTGCCGGTCAGCAGTCGTATGGCCGCTGAGCAGCTTGAGGCGCCAGTTGTTAAAGCGGCTAATTACAGTCAACTGTTTGCGAAGTTGCGGCACTAGCGGACAGGGCGCTAAGAATGTTTGGCTGAGCGAAGCATTCACTAACTAGCAGTTTGCAAGATGAAGGTACGATAGTTCGATGCAATCAAAAGTAAGGGTAACTGGATGACGAGCGAGCAGAGTGCAACCAGTTGGGGCAGCGTAATCGCCGTGGCAGCGCAGAACGCTACGACTTACTCGATCGGGCTCACCAGTGGCAGTCGATTTGCGAATGATCGGAGATCGATCGACCGTTTGGTTCGCTGCGCCTCTTCAGAACTAATGGATGCGTCGGGGGCGTCGACT
>JANPLP010000239.1:0-1910 GCA_031426595.1 Planctomycetia bacterium
CTCGGTGATGGGAGCTCCTTTGACTAGCTCCATGACGAAATAGGGCCGACCCGCGTCGGTTGCACCCGCGTCGAGGACCTTGGCGATGTTGGGATGATTCATCATGGCCATGGCTTGCCGTTCGGCTTCGAAGCGAGCGACGAACTGCTGGGTGTCCATGCCCGCCTTGATGACTTTCAAGGCGACGTTGCGACGAACGGGTTCCTTCTGAGCGGCCAAGTAGACCACGCCCATGCCACCCTCGCCTATTTGCTCGATGAGTTTGTAGGGGCCGATATAGGTGCCAATGGCTTCGGTGTTAGCTAAAAGAGCCAAATTAAACTGGGGAAGACCGGGCACGGAAGCAGGCGATTCCAGAAAGCTAGCCGCACTCGTTTGTGCGTTCAGCATCAGCTCCACGCGTTGACGTAAATCCCTATCGTCCGCACACGCTTTGTCTAAGAAAGCGGCACGTTGCGTTATTGCCTTTTCCAAGGCGGCAAAAAATACTTTTTCTAAGTTTGTGGGTTCGCTCATCACAGGACCTTTACTAATCAGTGCGACAAACGGCCTTAAAACCCCTCACAGAAATGCGATATTCGCGATTGTCAGAATGCCGGATTAGAAATCGCGCTTCGCGTCGGAAAGTTCAGAATAAAGCCAAGCTTTGGCGAAAGTCCAATACCGTTCGACAGTGGCTAATGATAATCCCATTGCATCCGCCGCTTCCGGCATTGTTAAGCCTGCAAAGAAACGAAGCATTACAAGTTTGGCTTTGACAGGTTCGATCAACGCGAACTTGGCTAAAGCTTCGTCGAGCGCGATGATATCTACCGAGGGTGGCTCTTGGGTAGAGCATGCTGCATCGAGCTCAACTCTTAACCGCTGGCCCCCTCTCTTCAGCCGCCCATGATAGCGGGCATGTTCAACAACTATTCGCCGCATCGCCTCTGCCGCCGAGGCAAAGAAATGCCCCCGACTGTTCCAGTTTTGAGCCTCTCCGGTACCCACAAGTCGGATGTAGGCATCGTGGACCAGGGCCGTCGCCTGGAGCGTTTGCCCTGGTTTCTCGTGAGCGAGCCGAGCCAAAGCCAGCTTACGCAGCTCTTCGTAGACCAGCGGCATAAGTTGTGCCGCGGTCGATGAATCACCCGATTCAATCTGCGACAAGATGCGAGTTATATCATTCATTCAAAAGTAGCTATGAGGGAGAAACTGACAGCACGATTGTATCAGCTTGATCACTTGATTGCAGTAAAATTCCTGCAGGTTGATGCCCAGGGTAACTAGCCAGCGACCATTCTGAGTTACAAGCATGTCGAGGCAAAGGCTACCATTTCGGCCTGCTCCACTTTTAGCCCACACGCACAGCAGCAGCGTGTCCTTATGCACGATGCCTGCGTTCCATGAAGGTTCGTCGTTAAGCGCAAACGCAACCCATACCTGCGAAAGCGTTCCACGGACGACATCGATCGGTCGGGGGAAAACCTTTCGTCGTCCACCTTATACCCTCGCGGCACATTCAAGAATCGTCTGCCAATCACCGCAAGTGCTTTTGTGGCTTCGGTGGATCGGCAGCACGGTACTCGATGTCAGATTTGATAGCCACTCAGGTTGAACCGAGTCGGAGTGCTGCGATTCAGTCGCCTTGACCTGCGGGCTGCAATGAGGACTGGCTCACCTGGCACCCCAAAGTTGCGAATTTTGCCAGTGGGCGATGGGACGAGCGCCGCCAAGTTGTTGTAAATATTTGTTTCAAGTGCTATTTGCGGGCTAAGCTTGTACGGATAGGATCGTACAAATGGACCGACTTATTGCGATTTTGCTGATGCCACTCTTTGTAGTGGGCAATGCTCTTGCCCACGCACACGGTACGGCTGCGCACGCTTCGCCAGGAGAAGGACGAGCTCATTTTCACGTCGGAAGTGCTT
>JANPLP010000240.1:0-1207 GCA_031426595.1 Planctomycetia bacterium
ATCAAAAAAGAATGGGCTGCAGGCTACTCGTTTGCTCGGAATCCCCAGACGCACGCTCTGGGATCACTCGACATTACAAGTTTCGCGGGGAGAGTGGCAATGCTCGCCGGCATGAAACGTAAGTGCATACAAGCGAGCGACTTGCACTCCCCAATAGTGTATCTTTGCGGAACGCGGAATGCAAGCCAGTCACGGCAACTGTCGCGCTGAAGCAAGCAATCAGAGAGCTTCCTAACTAGCCCGCAACCGTGTCCCTAGTGGGTTTTCTCTGCATAAGTACCGCCAAGTTATAAACCGAAAAAGCACCATATCCGAAGATTAATGGGACGATCGCGACAAGCGAAAGACCGTCGAAAGGAAACCTCTCACCTGCAGATACAAACAGCATGTTGATCGGTACGAGGCACAGGTAGAGAAAAACAGCTACGTTGACTTGCAAGAGTCGACTCAATATTTGCTGACGGCGAGTTCGTTGCTCGGACACGATGGACCTCAGAATAATTTGGGAACTTGGTATTAAGCATGGACGAATCGTCGCTCTAGTTTCGGATCGCCGCAGGAACGGGCGTGCTCTTGGTGAGCGATTCGATGATATGAGTGGGGCTGATCCCATCGCCTATCGCGCGGTGATTCACGATGATGCGATGGCGAAGGATGGGGATTGCAACGGCCAACAAGTCCTCCAAAATGGGTGCCGTGCGACGTTCCAATAACGCGCGCGCTTTGGCGGCCAGGACCAAATTCTGACTCCCCCTCGGCCCGGCGCCGAAGGCCACGTAGTCGTCGATCATTTTATTCCCGTTGCCAGGCCGAGTGCCTGCGCAAAGGGAGACTGCGAAGTCGGCGATATGATCGGGGATAGGAACGCTCAGCACGGCCGATCGCAGGCCGATGAACGCTTCTCGCGTCAACTTGCTTTCCTCGATCGCGGTCTCGTGGCCCGTGGTGCGAAGAACGATTTCTTTTTCCTGCGCGTGGGATGGGTAGCCTACATGGATCTCCATCATGAATCGATCCAATTGCGCTTCGGGGAGTGGATAGGTTCCTTCTTGCTCAATGGGGTTTTGAGTTGCGACCACCAAGAACGGCTGTTCGAGCGGATAGGTTTCACCCCCTACGGTTACATGCCGTTCCGCCATCGCTTCGAGCAGAGCGCTCTGGGTCTTAGGGGCCGCGCGATTGATTTCATCTGCCAAAACGAGGTTGG
>JANPLP010000241.1:0-8613 GCA_031426595.1 Planctomycetia bacterium
GTGGCGATGCCTTCGTCGTACAGGCTGTTGGGGCTGCTACGGCTTACAGTGATGACATTTCCTTTATAGAGACGTAGAGTTGCTTCGCCTGTAACCACCTCATGCGACTTGCGAATAAAAGCCGTCAGCGCGTCAAATTTGGCTGAGTACCAATACCCGTAATAGACCATTTCAGCGATGACTGGGCTGAGAGTATTACGGAGGTGGGTGAGATCGCGGTCCAGTGTGAGTTGCTCGACCTGCGCGGCGGCTTCGTAGAGCAGCGTCATACCAGGCGCCTCGTACACTCCCCTGCTCTTCATACCCACGAAGCGATTCTCGATCATGTCGATGCGGCCGACTCCATTGCGGCCGCCGATCTTGTTCAACGTTTCGACAATCTCGAGCGCCGAGCATTTCTTACCATTTACGGAAGTCGGTACGCCGTGTTCAAAAGCAATCGTAACTTCCTCGGGTTTATCGGGAGCATCTTGTGGACTGCAGGTCATAGTGAAGTCAACAAGATCTACGCCGCAGACGTCGAGCTTCTCGAGTTCACCAGCTTCGTAGCTGATGTGCAGCACATTCTCGTCTGAGCTGTACGGTTTTTTCGCTGAAGCCTTAATGGGAATGTTCTTCTTTTCGCAGAAACTGATCATCTCCGTTCGGCCCGGGAACGAATCTCTCCATTCCTTAGTACGCCAAGGCGCATAGACTTGGATGTCCGGTCGCAGAGCTTCAGCCGCCAGTTGAAAACGGCATTGGTCGTTCCCTTTGCCCGTTGCACCATGCACATAAATTTGAGCGCCGACTTCAGCCGCGACTTCGAGGCAAACTTTCGAAATCAATGGTCGCGCGATGCTGGTTCCCATCAAGTATGGGCCTTCATATTTTGCTTGCCACATGAGTACTGGGAATGCAAAATCGCGGCATAGTTCCTCGCGAGCATCGATCATACGGACGCTTTTCGCGCCCGCCTTAATAGCTTTGTCGTGCACCTGTTTGCGATCTTCGCCAGGTTGCCCGAGATCGACATAGACGGCGTGAACTTCGTGACCGCGCTCGATCAGCCATCCCAACATGGTCGAAGTGTCTAGACCGCCCGAATAAGCCAAAACAGAGACAGGCATGCTCGAAACCTTTGCAAATGCACGTTACAACAAACTGTCCAAAACCGTAGACAGGGATTCTGCTAACGGTCTGACTGCCATCAGAGAACGCTCGCATAATGTCCGAAATTGTCGTTAAAGCTGGCCGCTTGGCAACGGGACTAGCGAACGATGAAAGCCGAGTAAAATGCCGACAGTCGCGGCGAGAACTGCCAGCGTCCTAACGTGATCGGATGGAAACAATGACGCAAACTGAGATTGAAGATTGGCTCTTCCAGGCAAAATCTGGGTCGCTTGGGTGGAGCGAGCTAGCGGAACGTTTGTTGGCTCTTGAGCATCCCTTGGCAAAAAGTCATCAACCGGATGTGGATCGTGCGCGGCGTTGTGGATTCGGTGAAGTAATTTTCGGTTCGAACAAAACTTCTGAAGCTATCACTCAGATCGCAAATCGTTTACTCGATGCTGGTCAGCGAGAAGTACTAGTGACGCGTGCTGATATAAATCAAGCTCGAAGTCAGTTCAATTGCTTTGCCAATTGCCGGTATGACGCGCTGGGCCGAACGCTGAGATTATCGCGGCACAGGATCGACGCTGTGCAGGCACTCCCCTGCCCTGCCCCGCTGCCTATTGCGGTTGTCACAGCGGGCAGCACTGATTTGCCTGTTGCTCGGGAAGCGGTCGAAACCTTGCGCTGGATGGGAGTCGATGCTGATTTGATTTGCGATGTTGGTGTGGCCGGGCCTTATCGCTTGCTCGGGCACCTTAACCGACTTCGGAAATGTGCGGCGCTGGTGGCAGTTGCTGGGATGGAAGGCGCGCTTGCGAGTGTCGTCGGTGGCCTAGTCCCCTGCCCTGTTATCGCGGTACCGACGAGTGTCGGTTATGGAGCGAATTTCGAAGGTGTCACAACGCTGCTAAGTATGATGAGCAGCTGTGCTGCGGGGGTGACGGTCGTCAACATAGACGGTGGTTTTAAAGGGGGGTATGTGGCAGGTTTGATCGCGCACCAACATTCAAAACACTGACCGCCCAGATCGCCAATCGCTCGGAGACGTCACGCAATCAAGAGGTGCGTTGGCGCACAACAGTTTGATAGACGTCCAAATCAGCTCGACCACCGATCAAGCCGAAAACTTGTTGAATCTGCTGACGAGCATGTTGGAACGAAAACCGTCGATCACCGCCAACGCTTTTGCTGCCCAGCACATAGTAGTGCGGTTCGCTGGTAATGAAACTCTCCGGTGCAATCTCTAGTTCTGGTCCAGTCTGGGTCGCCAACCAAGTGGCAGCCGATATTGTCAGCTTGCGGTTCTTGCAAAGCTCGACGCCCAGCCCATCGATAAAGTCCCATGGCTCGCCAACGTCGGTTGCTAGAATCATATCAGCCTCGATATCGGCTGTGTCTTCATCGCCGACGAGCAGTTTGATTTGCCAGCGACCGGTGGCGTCACGATTCAAGGATTCAGCGCCCCAGGCGTCGATGTGAACGACGTCGACCAAATTACCAGTTAAGATTTCATTGACCTCAATCGCTAAGTCAGCGCTGACTGACGCAACGGATCGCAGCCAATCGTCTCGTTGGTTTCCCTTGGGAATCGCCCAGGTCAGTTTGGTATTCGGATTCTCGCGGGCCAGGGAGATAAACTGGACTGCGTTGTGTGCGGCGACTGGACCTGCACCGAATAGGACGGTGTGCTTGCCGGCGAAGCGATCGCGATCTTTGTCATGCAAGTCACGCGGTCCAACTTCAAAATACTGGCTCAACGAGGTTTGACCAATCGCTGTGCCTCCCCCTGGGCCGATGCCTGCGGGCAGGCGTCCTGCGCCGGAACAATCAAGGACAATATCGGCTAGTTGAGTGAACTCGCCGCGCACTTTTCCATTGAGTAACAAACGAAACTCATCTTCCGAGCGAGCTTCCAGCGACTTGGGTTGGAACTTGCGGAAGTGAGCTCGGCTGATCGAGGTAACTGGCGAGTTGATATGAATGCAGTCTTCTAACAAGTCGCTTTTAGCGACAGGTGTGATGTAGCGGTCGATGTAATCGCGATAGGAAACCAGGGAGTCGGCGCCAGGAAGTTCGCTGGCCGCACCTTGCGCTTCAAGAGCGGCAATTCCCAGCGAGGTGGTCGCTTCTCCAAAGGGGATTCCCAAGGGTAACGATCCCCAGCGGACGAGTCGGCTGCCGACGCGGCGTGCATCGAACAGCACCACAAAATATCCGAGGAAACGGGCGTACAGCGCGGCTTCCACACCCACCGGTCCACCACCGATAACGGCTACCGTTGCTGGCGTGTCGATCTCCGGATCCCAACCAAGTTTCATCTTTAGCTTTCTTCTTGGGCGTTGTTACGGTTGCAAGCGGACGCAATATTGCCCCCCTGAATCGCGAGCTAGTTTTGAACGGGTACTTCCAGTTTTATTGGTTTGCCTTCGCGGAGAAGCTCGACGGCGACTTTGTCGCCTGGGCGTTTCGATCGAAGCAACGTGGCAATGAAGTTCGACTCCGTCATAGGTTGCTTCCGACCATCTACGTGAGTGATGATATCGTCGACTTTGAAACCGGCTCGCTTACCTGCTGCATGATCGCCGAATTGGCCTACATGCTTGATGCGAAGTCCAACTGCTTGTGAATCCAATCCAAGTTCTCGGCGCTGCGTATCAGTAATGGGTTCAAACGTTAAGCCGCCCGTGACCATGCGACGCAATCCCCACGTGCTGGCTCGCCAAGAGATGTCACCGAGTTCTTTCCAGTTTTCTGCGAGAGGCAAGGCGATCTCCTTCTCGATTCCGGCTCTATTGATCGTGAAGGATAGTGCGCCAGCTTGTTTGCGTTGATGCAAAACCCATTGAATGTCAGCCACCGAAATTAGAGGTTGCTGTTCGAGTGATAGGAGCTTATCGCCAGCTTGGAAACCTGCCGCTTCGGCCATGGAACCTTCCAAGACGTTCTTTACCGTCGTGGCTTTTGAGGGATCCATAACTAAGCCAAGAATTTTGGGATGTGGGTAAGCGAAAATCCATTCCGTTGGCAACGCTTTCTTCTCGTTCCAGTAGTGTTCCCGTAATGCATCGCCCACTTGATGGCAATGAATGCAACTGCGGGCGACTTCAGGGCCGTAGTTGATAGACGAGGAGTACTTTTCTTTTAGCTTCGTGAACTCTTCGGGTTTGGCAATCTCTGCTTTGGGACCGGTCTTCGCGACCAGAGACGACTTCACTTCGGGATAGCGCTGGTGCAACGCAAGTACCGATTGCATGGTGTCGAGGAATCCAGCGAGCGATACATCATCACTGGATTCGGTTTGATGCGAGCGAGTACCATAGCGACCGTAGATGGTGCCATCAGCATTGAGAAAGAAAGCGGCCCAGGATTGGTCGTAATCGAACTGGAATCGCGAAAGATCGAGTCCGTTAGCATACACAACTCTGACGCATACAAAATTGCTGAGATGTTTTCGAACTGCAGGGTTTTTCTCAACGACTTGCTCATCGAGTTGCGCACAGGCCTCGCAGGGAATACAGCGGAAGACGATAAGCAAGGGCTTGCCCGACTTTTTCGCTTCTTCGAACCCCTTGTCGAGGTTGTTATAAATCCAGTAACCATCTTCAACCACGCGTTGTCGGTCGTTGAGGACCAGCGCATTGCGGTCTCGGTTTTGCGCACAAGAAGTTTCAGAAAGTGTGATGGCCAGCAGCGCTATGATGAACGAGCCCATTGTTCGCATGTCATTTCCCTAGTCGGTTGGAGAGTTCGAGCATCGATACGGATTTCAGGCTTTCTTAAGTCGACAATTTTAACCGGCTTAGTCGAGCTTAAACAGCAGGAACTTCAAGTAGCGAAGTTCACGCATGGCGAGAGGTGTGGGATGATCGACTGGCAATCCGCAATCAGCCAGCAGAATAGCTTTGCGCCGCGCCTTGCCCAACGCTTCGGCGTTGCAATAAAGAAACTCTTCATGGTCTACATGGCTGGAACAGGATGCAAGGGCCAGCAACCCGCCGGGTGCCGTGGCTTTGGCGGCTAATTGTGCCAGCTTTGCATAGGCAGCCAACGCGGTCAGCTTGGTGCTCTCGCTGGGCGCGAAGGAGGGTGGATCGCAGATAACTAAATCCCAGGTCTGTTTCGGTTGTTGCGAGGATTCAAGAAAATCGAACACGTCTGTCGCAACGCCGCTATGGTTGTTCGACGGAAGTCCATTGTCGAGCCAGTGCTGGTCGGCGGCTTCGATGGCGGCGGCTGCGATATCGACTGAAGTTACGTGTCGCGCCCCGCCTAGCCCAGCGGCAACTGAAAAGCCACCGTTGAAACTGAATAGATTGAGCACTCGTCGGTCGCGACTCAGTCGGCGAACGAGTGCTCGGTTGTCGCGTTGGTCCAAGAAGAAACCGGTTTTTTGACCGTGGATCACATCCGCCGTGAATCGCATTCCATTTTCAAGGAACTGCACCGGAGAACTTGGAGTTGTCCCTTTTAGAACCTCCCCTCCCCTGCCCCGCTGCCGCGACCGCAAGATAACAGTGTCGATCGGAAGATGCTCAGTCAACCACTCGGCAATCCCGGGCGGCTGATAAAACTCTTCGGGCGCACCGCCATCCAGCTTCATGACTGCGGTGCGGTCGTACACATCGATTACCAAGCCGGGGACTAGGTCACCTTCACCCGAGGTCAGTCGAAATCCAGTTGTCTGCAGATCAAAAAAGTCGCGGCGCAGTTGATAGGCTTGTTTCAATCGCTCTGCTAACCAAGCGTCATCAATTGTCAGCGGTGGTGCGGTCCTAAAAATGCGTAGTGGAATGGCGTGATCAGCAGAATAAATGCCGCTTGCAATTCGCTCACCGCGTTTGTCAACCAAAATTGCCACGGTGCCAGAAGGCGCTTTAACGCGATCGATTGCATCCGAGTAGATCCATACATGCCCGCGTTTGATGTCCCGCACGAGATCCTTTCGCAGGGTAATTTGAACTGCTTTTCCTTCGCGCACCAACGGCATAACAAGACTGACTTTTGGGTGATTGGGCTTCTTTATGATTTGGACTGAGCGCTTCCGTCGAGCGTCAAACGAACAATCATACTTGCTCCTCGGATTTCGAGTATCAAGTATCCCAATGAAGCCTTAAATCGACACAAAGTTATGTTAGGCCGTGTTGTCAAAGCGAGGAATCAGCTTGTCGAAATTAGCATTTCGCAACTAGCCTCGGCGACGACGCTCCTCTTCTAGGCTTGTGAAAGCACTGAACCAAGTTTCTGGCTGAACAGCAGCAACCGGAATTTCCCTCCTAGCAGGTTTCGAAGCCGCTTCGCCTTCGCCGCGACCGGCATTCAGTTGGTTGATCACGATCAACGCATCGAGTGCCGACAGTGAGTTATCACCGTTGGTGTCGATGTAGAACAGTTTCAACTGATCAAGTTCGCGAGGTACGCTCAGGGGCCCGCGGCCGGCGGTCGTCGAGTTTAACGCATTGATGACGATCAAAGCGTCGAGTGCAGTGATTTTGCCGTCCGCGTTCACATCAAGGCTCTGTTGTCGGTTTTGCCAGGGAAACGGATTGCTGAAAATATCGATAGTTAGTGGAAGTGTCGCAGAACTGGTGGGATCGTTGGTATCAGTAACTGTGACATCGACTGTAGCAACACTACCGGCGAACGCAGTCTCAAAGTAAGCGTTCGAGCGGAGCGCTAACTTGCCGCTTCGAAACTCAAAGCGTGCGTCAGTGGTTGAGTAGCTGTATTGGGTCGCTGGATCTTCATCTGTTACGGTCAATGCCGAAAGCTCAAAACCCTTCTGAAGTGTTGGAGCGCGCCGGTCGAGGAGTTGAATGGCGGTTGGAGGATCGTTTACGTTCAGCACCTTAATTGTTACAGGATGGGATCCGATTCGTACGGGCGAACCGCTGTCTGCAATATCTACCACGACGGTGAAAGTGGATTGCGTCTCGAAATTCCATTGGGTTCCAGATGCTGTAGAGATCCTGCCGGTGATCGGATCGATCGTCACAAGAGTCGAGTTCGTGGAGTAGCGGAGGTTGGTATCACCGTCTGCATCACGGCCTCGAACTTGGCCCACACTGGTTCGCGGACCAGCATTCTCCGCTAACGAAAGAATCTGCCCACTGGCAAGTTCTGGGGTGAAGAGGTTGGGGATCTCGACGGCGACGTTGAACAGTACGACTCGAGAGTTCGATGGCAATCCGTTATCAAACGCCCCGATGAACAAACGATAGCTAGATTCAGAGACTTGCGCGCCGGTTCGGAGTCGCACTTCGCCGCTCGTCGTGTCGATATCGAAGATGTTAGCATCATCTTGCTGAATGCGGTACTTTACGATTTGCTGCGTATCCAAGTCAGTGGCTTTGACTACGCCGAGAAGTTGGTTGGCGGTACGTTGATACGGGATGACAAGATCTTGGGATGTGAAGGTCGGGAAGAACTCATTCGTGTCGCGAACGCTAATCTTATAAGTGCTCGAAGTGGACAGAACTGGCGTGCCATTGTCGGTGGCGGTGATCACCAGGTTGATTTCAGGTTCGCTTTCGAAGTCCACAAATGCTGACGACCGCAAAAGAACAATGCCATCGTTCACATAAAACCGTGAATCTGCAAGGGAGTAAGTAATGACGTCTCTGAGGTCTGGATCGAAACCAGCGATTTGTCCAATCGCGGCACCGACATCGTTTTCAATGACCGATCGCCCTGTAAAATCAAGGATTTGAGGGGGATCATTGACGTTGAGCACATTGACGCGCAGGGGAACAGAAACCGTTGCGGAACTGTCAGAGACTCTAAGTTGGAAATTGAGAAGTCCGACATCCGCATTGGTCGGAGTGCCGCTAATTACCCTCGCTTCAGCATCGAAGTTCATCCAAGCAGGGAGCTGGGAAAGTCCGAGTGGGACCAAAGTCCAAGTCAGTTTTGGAGAATCAATATCAGTAAAAAGGCCACCTTTGAATTGATCGTCAAAGCGGAAGTCAACGGATTGATCCTGGGTGGCAGTGATTTGGACTAGAGGTGCATTGGCAATGGGTGGATCGTTAATGTTCCTGACAGATACCACCAAGTTGCCAGTTCCAACGGACAGGGGGCCGTCAACGATGGTACGGGTTGCTGAAGGTAGAAAGGCTCTGAGGTTGGTCACCGAGTCTGAAAACGTACCGGTGAAAGTATTGTCTAGAACTCGAATGGTCAGCGGCGTGGGGGTCCCGAAAAAGTTTGGAATGGGCCGGAAGCCAATCCAACTGGTCGGGCTAATCAGCAAACTAAATGTGGCGTCATCGACAGTGCCGATCTCTGACCAATCAACCCCCTGAGTGCTACTGTAGTACCACGTTCCTTCGGTGGCGCTATCTGCTGGGTTGGCAACGACTGCGACGCCCGTCAAGCGAGAGCCGACGTCAGGATCGATAAACGTATTTGTAAGTAGTGCATCGATAGCTCGCCCGACGGGAAGCGGCGCGTCTTCATCGATCACTGGCAAGAACGAGTTTCGAATTGAGGGCGAATCGTTCATTGAAGTCACTGTCACAT
>JANPLP010000242.1:0-1809 GCA_031426595.1 Planctomycetia bacterium
CCGATTAGATTCGCTGCTGTCCAAGCCCTCGGCTCAACACGCAACCCTACTGCTCGACGCGGGCCACTGGTTGACATCCACTCACCCAGATTCCGTCAACAACTGGATCGACGCCATAATTCGCGACTTATCATTGAAACGGCGCGGCTCCAAACCCATCTAAGGCCGTCGATCTAACCTCTATCACGACCTCCTCTTCGCGAGCCCTTCATATTTTATGCATCTCAGTTTCTAATCGATCGCCTACAATAGTGCCAACTGCAGCTTCGTTGGTGTATTGCCATAAAGCGAATAAAAAGTTCAACGACTGCTGCGAATCAACTCTTCAAAGGACACAAAGTGGCTGTAGAAATTAATATCGTGTACGAGGGGCAATTGCATTGTGCAGCGACCCATGGGCCTAGCCAAGTGCAACTGAGCACCGACGCTCCGCTCGACAATGGCGGTCGTGGTGAATCATTTTCGCCCACAGATTTGGTCGCGACGGCGCTGGGAACTTGTGTGATGACGATTCTCGGCTTGGTCGCTGAACGCCATGCGATTGACTTGCGAGGCACGCGGGTTCACGTGACCAAAGAGATGATTCAAAAGCCCATTCGGCGAATCGGTGCTCTTCGAACGACAGTGCATTTTCCGACTGGCTTGCATGTCGGCGAGGAAGATCGTAAGCGGCTAGAAACGGCGGCCCATCAGTGCCCAGTGCATCAAAGCATCCACCCCGATATCGAAGCCCCGATCGAGTTCGTTTACTCGTAATGCTCGCTGAGTGCGGGGGTCGTGCTTAGGCGTTGAGTTTCCGGAGTGCTGTTTCCGACCACATGACTTGATGGCGAGTTCTTCGAGATACGCCATTATCGGGGCTCGCCGCGCGAGCGATCAACTCGCGCGACTTAGCCTGCTGACAAACCTCGAGCTAATCTACTAGGCCTGAGGTTCAGTCATACGGAATGGGTCCAGGGCTTCACGAAGAGTGTCTTCAGGCAAGATCCCTTGCTCTTGGCACAACTCGCGAATCGTCTTGCCGGAAGCGAACGCTTCTTTGGTCAACTTGGCCGCTTTCTCGTAACCAATCAACGGATTGAGGCTGGTCGACATCGACAAACTCTGTTCCACCGCGGCCTCGCAAGCCACAGGGTTCGCTTCCAATCCGATCATGCAGAACTCGATGAATGCGTTAACGCCGCCAGTCATCAACTGGATGCTCTCAAGAGTCGTTTGACCCATCACGGGCATCATGATGTTCAACTGAAAATTACCACCCGCGGCTCCGCAAATTGTAATCGTTTGATCATTACCAAGCACCCGCGCGGTGGCTTGCATCAAGCTCTCGCACATCACAGGATTCACTTTGCCCGGCATAATCGAACTGCCAGGTTGACGATCGGGCAAAATAACTTCGAAGAACCCACACCGTGGACCCGAGCCAAGCCAACGGATGTTATTGGCAACATTGAATAACGTAGTAGCGATCGTCTTCAATTCACCATGGCACTGGACCAGCCCATCGCGCTGCGCGTTGGCTTCAAAGTGATTTACAGCTTCAATAAAGCCAAGCCCCGTTTCAGAAGCCAGCGCTGCGGCCACGCGGCTACCAAATTCTGGATGCGTGTTGATGCCGCTCCCCACTGCCGTACCGCCAACCGGCAACTCCAACACCGATTCGAGCGCCAGTTCCGCGCGGCGAATCGACAATTCCAACTGCCTCGCGAAACCGCCGAACTCCTGCCCTAAACGCAGCGGCGTCGCATCCATCAAATGTGTGCGTCCGATCTTGATCACTCGATCCCACTCTTTGGCTTTGCTATCGAG
>JANPLP010000243.1:0-5066 GCA_031426595.1 Planctomycetia bacterium
CCGAGAAATTCTTGACAGCGGACTGGAAGCGATCTTTCTTCAATGCCGCGTATTGGTCGGGGTCAAGCACCGTTCCGTCATCGCCCACGAATGCCAACAGGCCGTTCGCGTTGTTTAATTCCCAACCATCGGCCACACAGACGGTTGCGGTCGCGGACGGTTGAATCTGTGTAGCATGGTCCTTCTGCCACTCGAAGTATGCGTCGAGCGCCATCTCTTCTGTTTCAATCTTTGGTTGCATTTTTGTCGTCATCTTCGTTTTCCTTCAAAACTTTCCACTGATTCGCAATTGAAAGCCGTTGCCGCTGTTTTGAGCCGTCTGCTTATTTCAGCTCTTCCATCGCTTGCCCCGCCTGTGCCACCAACACCCCTAGCGCCTTCGCTGCTGCGCTGCGTTCCGCCCGCGTACAGTCGTCGTGGAAATAGCCCTGAACCGCCTCATTCCCCAGTAGCTCGAGTTCAAGCGTGATAGACTCCACGCGCTCGAGTAGTGGGCGTGTGTCCTGGTCGATGATTCGTTCGCGCTGTTCTCTTGTCAGCATGTTCTGTCCCTTTGTTATGGATGTTCGAAAAAGCGGGCCGGTCACATCGACCAGCCCCCGAGCGATGGTTGGTTAAAGCAGGCCCATTTCCACAAGTTCTGATTCGTTGTAGGCGAGCCGAACACCGAGGATGTCAACGTCTTCATCCTCCATTCGTGAGCTAACAGCGTTCACAATGTCTTTTGCGAGGTAGGTTTCTTCGCCGTCGCTGTACACCGCCGTTAGGCTTAGGTTTTCGTGGGTGAAAGCGAGTTCGTTCACCGCTTCGGGTGGCAGGTAGCCGTTATGCTCAACTGCAATCGCAACAACCACACTGTGCATGGCCCCCAAATTAGCGCACTCGCAATCTTCGTTGCCGCAGTCGTCGCAGACATTCTTGCCGAAGAGAGCCTTGTAGCCCCTCCATTCACCCGTCACGGAATAAACAGCCTTTGGATCAATTGGCCATCTGCTGCGATCAATCTTGGCCGCCTTCTTCTTAGCCGTCTTCTTGCTTGTCTTCTTTCCCATCTTCAATCTCCTAAAAACTGTTGCTCGTTTTCTGTCGCACCGCGCAGTCGCGCTGCGTCCCATGGGTGATAGTTATATCGCAAGTTGCGATAAAATGCAAGTAGCATTTCACGAGGACTT
Source organism: Planctomycetia bacterium (assembly GCA_031426595.1). Lineage (GTDB taxonomy): Bacteria > Planctomycetota > Planctomycetia > Pirellulales > Pirellulaceae > Aureliella. The sequence continues at coordinate 1,173 of JANPLP010000243.1, forward strand.
GTGAGTTAGTGAAACTAGAGACTTTCCTGCACTGAGCCACAGAATGCGCTGCTCGTGGGTGAGTGCAAGACAGATCTGCTGACACTCTTCTAGAATCGCTTGCTGGACTTGGTCCGCTGCGCGACTTTTAATCCGTTGGTCGTGGGTTCGAGTCCCACCGCCCTCACTTAATAAACCTGCCAATCTTTGAACAATCGCTTCGTGACTCTCTATCCAGGCGGCTCTTGCGGCCACTTCTTCGCGTAACGAACCCCGTATAGGGGCAAGAGAGTACCTGCAAATCGGCTTTATAAGGTTAGTGCAGCGTTACGGATTAATTTTGGTGTGGCACGCTCTGAGTCTCTGCGAAGGGCGTGATTTGAGCGATATTAGTCACGCCCTTCGCAAAGCCTCAGAGCGTGCCACCCGTACACGAAGAATCCCAAACTAAGCTGTAAAGGTGCCTTAGTAGCAAGGACCAATTGCGAATCGACTGCAAAAGCCAATTATCTCGGAAGCTTCAATCCTCAGTCCTGGCATCAGCCCTTAGTCATTATTCCTGAAACATTACTTCGAGGCTGCTTCCGGAACCTCAGCTACCTGAGGCTCTTCGAATTCAACGCTGGCTGGAACACGTCATTGCGAGAGCGAAGCGGTTGGAGCGTTTTCGTTCTAGTTGGAATTTGATTTCCGGAGGTTACACACCCCTGACAATGCCTGCAATACGTCCCGAGTAGGGGTAGGGAGAGCGATTGCTCGTGCGCTGCCATACAAGAGGATTTGGCTGGGAACCTCCTGAGGCTGAATCGGGCCACGAGGGGGCTTGTAGGATTCTTGGCCGCTCACAGCTCGCGGAATACAGTTTGGCGCCTACTGCGATCTGCGAGGCGCTCAAGTAGAGTCGATGGCTGGGCACGCTCATTTCGTTGTCATGTCGGTTTTGTCGGTTACCACAAAGTCCGGCTACGTCTATACTACATCAGAGATGCCGATCTCGAGATACTGTATTAGGCATACGAAAGTGCCCAATTCGAAGCAACTTCGAGTTCCACGCGATTTTGTTTAGCCGCGATTTTGTTTAGCTTGGCACCATTTTGATTTTCCAGAAGAAGGAACGTTTTGAAAGTACCCAAGAGCATTCAACCGCTGATTGATGACGGCGTCGTTGACGAAGTCATTCGTTCGTTGATGAGCGGTAAAGAAGCCCAAGTTTTTCTTGTGCGCTGCGGCCATGAGGTTCGCTGCGCGAAGGTTTACAAGGATCTTGTCGATCGTAGTTTCAAGAAAGCAGTGCAGTATCACGAAGGACGGCAGATCCGCAACGGCCGCCGACAGCGGGCAATGGATACCCGATCCAAGTTTGGAAGGGATCAACAGGAGGTTGTCTGGCATCGGGCCGAAGCGGATGCGCTAATGCGTCTCGCGGAAGCAGGAGTGCGGGTCCCCAAGGCGTATGGACTGTTTGGGGGAGTGCTATTGATGGAGCTGATCACCGGTGCCGATGGCGACGTAGCCCCAAGGCTAAACGACATCACTCTTTCACCAGAAGAAGCCTTGAGTGGGCACGCGACCCTAATGAACTATGTACTGCGCATGATGTGCATCGGTCTGGTGCATGGCGATCTGTCTGAGTTCAATGTCCTTCAAGCTGAAGAAGGGCCGGTTATCATTGACTTGCCTCAAGTCGTTAATGCAGCGGCGAACAATAGCGCGAAGAGCATGCTCATACGCGATGTTGAGAATATTACCCAGTACTATTCGAAGTTTGCGCCTGAGCTGGCGGATACTCACTTCGCGGAGGAGATCTGGGAACTCTACGAGAAAGGCGAGATCCGTCGTGACTCAAAGCTGACGGGCAAGTTTGAGTTTCCAACGGAAGCGGCTGATGTTGGTGCCGTCTTACATTTGATCGACGTCGCTTTCGAAGAAGAGCAAGAACGACAAGAGCGAATGCGCAACAAGTGATGGGTGCGTCGCGCTCGCATTACAGCCGGCTTTGGAGGCAGCGGGGTTCATCGTTACGAGAAAGGAGACTGTCGAGATCGGCGATCAGTCTTTTAGCCGTTGTGAGATGGAAAAGCGGCTCGCCGACCTGCACTAATGCTGCCGCAAAATCAGTTGGGCTTGTGGGCAGCCAAAGCTTTGAAGTGCTCTTTGAATTCCGAGCGCCAATTAGGGACCGAGTTGGCTACCAGACGAGACAAGGGGATGGTGCCCGAGGATCCGCGGATTTGGGTCAAATGCTGGACCAATAACTGCCGCGTTTCAGCGCGGCGGTGAAGTAGAAAGTGAACCCAGGCCCAACTGTCCTGATATTTATTGGAATCCAATTGCTCTAGGGTTATTAGACGCTCAAGGTCTTCGAGCGCTGGAACATAATCTCGCAGCGTACCCTCTAGGACCTGGCGTAAGTGCGGATTGGAGTACATGCGATTTGCCTCGCCGACTTCAAAGTACTCCGCCAGACCTTCGTCTAACCAAAGCGGGAGCGGGCCGGATTGCGAGTTTAGCAGGCCGTGGACGACTTCGTGTCGGATGTCCACTTTGACATCGCTATGCCAGTGGGCGAACAGCATGCCGGGACCGCGGTGTTGAATATACAGTGCTCTGCGATCCGGAACGGTCGGAAAATAGCACTTGATGTAACGCGAGTACTCTTTCGCATTGGCAAACAACACGACATGAATCGGTTGGTCATCGTGAGGGATGGCTAGCATGTGGCAGACTTCGCCCGAAATGCTGCTCAGTTCTCCGAGCAGCGGCTCGCTGTCCGGCAGCACAAAATCGCTGTGAATATGGAAGCGACCGACCTGCTTTTGCGAAGCCCACTGGGTAGTGGGTTCAGTGGACTGAAGTTTGCCGGACGCTGCTACGAATGACCCTACGATCACTGCGCACACGCTAATTGGGTTTAGAAGTTTCATCCGCGAGGCTTCCGTAAGTTCCTGCTGGCCCGCGTCCACTAAGGGATAGGGACCGTGCATCGATAGCAGAAACTGTAGGCAAAAGTCTAGGGAAGCCGCTCCAATCTACGCGGGGTTCGAAAACAAAGCCAGCCTGAGACAAAGTCGTCTCAGGCTGGCAAGAGTTTTAGAGGTTGCTGCGCGGTCTTAGCGCTTCTTTCGAGATTCCTCGATGTCCGGTGCTAGCTGAGCTAGCATTTCATCGACTGCGGATTCCGCTTCTGCAAAAATACTATCGGTGGCGTCCGTCTCAGAGCCACCGAAGAAGGGCCCGTAGAGAACTCCAGTGTTTCGAGCGCCGACCGCGCTCTTCACGACTGGACTAAGCTCCTCAACAAGTTGACCATCTATTTCGGCGTCCTCTGAGGATCCAGTCGACGCGGCGAGAGCCCCTGAGCTGAGCATTTGTAGCAACGCGCTGCTACCTTCGCCTTCGCCTGTCGCACCGCGGCTGAAATTTAGTCGATTGATAACTAAAAGTGCATCCAGCGGAGAAAGCCTGTTGTCACCGTTTACGTCGAAATAATACCTATTGCCCTCGCCTTCACCTGCCCCCGTTCCACCACCATTCCCATTAAGAAAATTGATGACAATCAAGGCATCGATCGGAGAGATGGAACCGTCGCCGTTCACATCATGGCGATCCGCTGGGTTGGTGAATTCGCCGCCACCCAGATTACCAGCCGCTGTGATATTTAAAGTGTCTGATCCAAAACGAATTTGGTCGAATGGTACAACTGCGGCGGGATCAAAAGTCAATGTATCGTGCAGCGGCGTCACATCGGCGGGATCACCGATAAACGTTGCTGTACCGACTGCTCGAGCGGTCAATGTTACCGTAAACATCAGGAATTCAGCAGACCCGAGAGGCAAGGCAGACCCATCCGCAGATGTATTTTGGACTGCACCCAACTCGTTGATGATACCGTTATTTACGATATCACCGCTTATC
>JANPLP010000244.1:0-2634 GCA_031426595.1 Planctomycetia bacterium
GGCTGATCGCCGGAAAACACAGTGACCCCTAAGAGGCACGACACCAGGCAGACCACTGCGACGCATCCGTCGTAGTTACCGCCTGCTACCAACAGTGCAATAAGTAGCCACGCGCCGCAAACCACCGCTATGCGCAAACCGAGCGCGCATCGAATGCCATGCTCTAGCAGCATTCTAAACTCAGATGGCTGCGTTTCCGAAACTGCATACGCTCGCCACGCAGCCCGTTGAGGTCGCGCAAACTCAACACTGCTCGTCCGGCCAAAGAATGGCAAAGGTGCATACTGTCCGACGCCCCATCGCCACCGGTAAGTCAACGCGAGCCAAAAAGTACCCACAATAAACGAAATTGAATAAGCGACCAAAAGCCCAGCGAAGGTCTCGCTGTAGGCCACTCGATAAACAACACGTTCGATGTGTATCGTCATGGCTAGTACATGAAAAACGAACATGCTGACGCCCGCCACAACGAACGCCAGCAACGTATCCTTGATAAGCAAAGCGGCTAATGAAAAGTAAATGAAGACCTGCGCCGAAATGATGACTGTCAACAAATAGGTCCACACCGCCATGTCACTCTGTGGATTTGCTCGCAGTAACTCTTGCCCCAATGTTCGCTCGTTCATTCCCAATGCAATCGCCGCAACTCCCAACAGCAACCCCACGAGCACTACGCTTGAAACAATCCAGATCAAAGTTTTACTCATCAACGAATGCTGCCACGCTACCGGCAGACTGCTGTTCCAAGCCCAGGTTCCAGTTTGACGCTCCTGACCAATAAGCACGCCGCTACAGGCGATGGCCAATAAAGTGGGTGCGGCCAAAGCAACATTGATGGTCGCCGTCGAAAGGTTCCGCATGCTGTCAGGGAGCACTGCTTCCAGCGTGCCCATCATCAACTGCAACGCGACCTGGATCGCCGCAATGCCAACGACCAACTGCCAGACTTGTCGCCAGTCTTTCCAAAGGATACTCCGCCAACCCGTCGCCGATTTGCTAGGCTGGATTTTCAAAGTCGATGTAGGAATCGTTGCTGTAGACATGTTTCACCTCTTTGTTCTCGTAAGCCGACGGCGCTAGCCCAATGGCAATCACTTTGCGTTTGTTCTTTATCGGTAGGGCGCGAGCCGTCCGGTTCTTCACACGTTTCTCCGCAAAAACACTGGACGGCTCGCGCCCAATGTCACTCACTTTCTTCGCTTCTGTAGCGGCATTGGCGCAAGCCATCCGGTTCTTCAATGAAATTTCAAAGTGAAAAACCGGACGGCTCGCGCCGTGCCGCTACAAATTGAGTGCCTTTGCGAGCGAGCCGCGGGCCTCACTTTCTTAAACCACAGTAAACGCTTTGTTCTATGCCACTTCAGAAACAGGTTTCCTCGGTTGTGGCCTCGCACCCTCTGCCACACTCGTCGGTTGTGTAAAGCCGATATAAAGTTCTTCGAGGTTCGGTCGGACGGCTTTGAAATCAAACAGGTTCAGATCTCGCAGCATGATTTCTTGCATCTCAGGCTTGAACCCTCGCACCAGCAACTGGAAAGAACGACCGCTCTGATCGCGGTGCAGCACCTCGGTCGGATCGAACTCGATCGGCGCAGCCAACAGCGGATCACGCATCGAATAACGGATCATCGTCACTTCGGACTTCAAGTCATCCAGCCGTGCGACGACTTGCAGTTTGCCCGCATGCAAGATCGCGACATAATCCGCCACCCGCTCAACCTCTTGGATCTGATGACTGCTCAAGAAGACAGTCTGCCCCGCCGCCGCCCGATCGACCATGCTCTCCAGAAACGCGCGCCGCACCAACGGATCGAGTCCCGAGGTAGGCTCATCCAGCACCAGCAATTGCGGATCAAAGGCCATCGCTAAAGACAACGCAACTTTTGCACGCATCCCCTTCGAAAGATCCCGAATCTTTCCATCCAGCGGCAATTGAAAATCGCTCGCCAACTGCGAGAAACGATCCAAGTATCCCGCTGGATAAAATCCGGAAGCATACCAGCCTGCTTCCGCAATGGTCATCCATTCATACAGCCCCGGTTGGTCCGATACATAGCCAACCAATCGCCGCAACTCCATCGTTTGCTTTGTCGGGCTCTTGCCGAGCACCTCGACGGTTCCGCTCGCAAACTGATGAAACCCCAACAGACCGCGAATCAAGGTCGACTTGCCAGCCCCGTTTTCACCGAGCAGCGCGAACACACAACCGACCGGCACTTCAAACGACACTCCGTCGAGCACCGTGCGGCGTCCGAATTTTTTCGACACAGATTGAACTTTGATTGCTATGCTCATTCTGAAACTCCTTCACTTCGAAGTGCCGCCTTAATTGCTTTGTCGAACATGTCGCGCAAACGGTCTGGTTCCAGCCCGCTGCGAATCGCTTCGTCGACGACTGCCGTGAGTCGCTCGCCGAGCAACAGTTGGCGATCGCTCACGCATCGCCGTTTCGCCCCCGCACAGACTGCCATGCCTCGGCCTCGCAACGACTCAATCACCTCTTCGTTCTGAAGTTCTAAGTAAGCGCGTTGGACCGTGTTCGGATTGATCGCCAGGGACTTCGCAAGCTCGCGCACACTCGGCACCAACTGCCCCGGCACGACGATTCCCTCAGCCACCGCAAATTTGACTTGC
>JANPLP010000245.1:0-7540 GCA_031426595.1 Planctomycetia bacterium
CGTGCCACCCTAAAATTTAACCTGGATAAAGCACTAGGTCGCATCTTGAGCTGACTGAAGGATGTCGATTACGCGTTGTATGTCGGCCGGAATGGGACTTTCGAGCGTGATGCGTTGTTCGGTCACGGGGTGTGTGAACTCAATGCGTCGAGCGTGGAGAGCTTGGCGTTCAAGAACTACGTCGTCATCGCCGGGTTGTGGAGGTTGACGCAGCGCGCGACGACGGAGCAGTTCTCCACGCGTTATTCGAGCGTGTCCGGAATAAAGTCGATCGCAAAGGACTCCAGTTCCATTGTGCGACAGGTGAACACGGATCTGATGCGTGCGGCCGGTCTTGGGTAAAACTTTAACGACTGTCATCCCCTCGAATCTGCGGAGCACTTCGAAATGCGTTTCCGATTCGCGGCTTTCTGGATGATCGCGCCGGACCGCCATCTTGTCTCGCTGGTAGGGATGCGGCCCGATGGGCAAACGAATCACATCGCGGTCTAACTGAATACGACCTACGACCACGGCGAGGTATTCTTTGTGTACTCCGCGAGATTCAAACTGCTCGGCCAACTTGAGATGCACGCCGTTGCTTTTGGCGATCAAGATCACGCCGCTGGTATCGCGATCGAGCCGATGGACAATGCCGGGTCGTGTGGGGCCGCCAACGTCGCTCAACTGTTGAAACCGATGCGCCAGTGCGCTGGCCAACGTCCCGCTCCAATGTCCTTTCGCGGGATGAACGACCATGCCGGGCGGCTTGTCGATCGCGAGCAACGATTCGTCTTCGAAAATCACGTTGAGCGGAATATCTTCGGGGACGGGACCGTCGACGGGCGGCGGTGGCAAATCGACTTCGATTTGTTGCCCGGTGCGAACACGAAAGCTGGGCTTGACGACTTCGCCATCCACGCGTGCATGCTGTTCCTGCACCACTTTGCGCAAGAACACGCGGCTATAGCTGTTTAGCAGTAGGGCCAGCATGGCGTCTATGCGAGCGCCGTGCTCGGATTCAGTGACCGTATGTTGAAACAGAGTCGAAGGAAGTAATTCAGTCACTAGAAGTCGCAATGAAAGGTTAGGTCAATTATTTTGGTGGAGCCGGTGAGTCCGTTGCAGGCACTGCAGGGGCTGTCTCAGCAGCAGGAGCAGCAGGTGCGTCAACAGGCGGCGTAGGCGTTTCGTTTGGAGCCGCAAGTGGGTCCACTTTCGAAGCATCTGGAGCGGGTGCGGTTTCAGTAGCGGGCGGCAATTCAATTGGCTTGCCATCCGCACCGGTGGGTGCAGGTGCAGTTACTGTTGGTGCAGTTGGTTGAACTGGAGGCAGTTCTAACTTTGAAGTATCGATCGCTGGAGTATCGAATTTCAGGTCGGGGGTGGTCGGCGGAACGCTCAAGTCACCGGGCATTTTCGGAGGCGCTGCCGGAGCCGGTTTCAATTGATCGAACCAAGCGTAAAAGTCTTTGCCTGCTTGACTGTTCAGGAAAGCGATACGATTGGTAGCGACGGTCGTAATTGCAGGTTGCAGTCCAGCAGAGATGACTTCTTGATAAAGATCTTTGGCTTTGTCGAGTTCGCCGAGCGCTTCGTGAGCTTGAGCTAGACCAAGCTTGGCTCGAGTTCGGAGTTCGTCGGTCGAAGCGGCACTGCTGACATCCTCGAAGCTTTTGATGGCGTTCTTGATCAGTTCGGTGCCTTGGCCACGATCGCGATAGAGAGTGTCAATGCCATCGGCCAAGTACTCGTCGCCAGCGGTCTGCTGCGCCCAGACTGCGGCCGCGCTGCCTGGATGTTTGTCAGCGATCGCTTTGAAAGATTCGGCGTCGCCCGTATTGAGGGTAAAGTAGTACTCGGTCCAAGCAGCAGCAGCATTTTTACGAGCGAAACTGGTGTAAACGCCCCATCCAATGGCTGCTAAGGCGGCGATGACCAGCCCGCCGAGAATATACTGCACAAACGGCTGAACCTTGTCGATGCCGGTTCCCAGCGTTCCTGCCAATTCGTTGTTTTCCAGTTCATGTCGACGTTCGCTTTTCATCGTTCCGTTCCCTCGAATCACGCGGGGTGACTCGGTAGTGATTGACTGATTAAAATGGACAAATCGGGCTTAAGTTGTTGCTGGACCTCAGTTTCGAAGCCCGTAAGTATAGGGGCGACGGGGCAAACGCTCAATATCGACCAACCGTCTATCTTCGCAAGAGGCCGACTTCAAACCAAGTTGGGGGCCAAGCCAAGCGGTCCGCAACGAGCAAAACCCCATTAAGGCGTCGCAGAAAAGCACTTTGGAGCAAACTGTTCAAGAAATCGGGCTACCGGAAAGTCGCGGTGCTTGTTCCGGCCCCCGACTAACCTATGCAGCTTTGCGATCGCTGAACTGAGGAATTCGGATCGCCTCTTGGCTCAAGATTCGCCGTGGGTACCCTGCGCACAGCCGCAGTGAAGATTCAATGGTCATGCGTAAAAGATAGCGGCGCGAGGTACCTTGATTCATCGCCAATTGCTTCAGGTGCTTGGCAACACTGCGGGGAAAACCACCTTTCGCGGCAGCTCTCGCCCACTTGCCAGGACCGGCCGCAGCACGAACCGTAAGATTGGTCTGTAGCAGTTGCTCGGGTAGCTCAAGGTTGCGAAGCGCGTAAGCCTCGGCAAGCAATCGGTTCATCAGTTCGCGTTGCTGTGCACTGCGCTGCCAGCAGACACTACTTGCGTGCTGACGATAACACAGCACGACTTCCTCGATGTTGGCAAGCTGCCCGCGCTGCGCCAGCCGCAACCACAAATCATGATCCTCGACCCACTGATACGCGGCTCGATAGCCACCTACGGCATGCATCGCTTCCGTTCGAATCATTGCAGTCGGATGAAATAGCCCCGTTCTTCGGTGCAGCAAATTGTTCTCAATGTCTGTGTGGTCGGTCGCTAAACGACTGCAGCAAAGCGGATCACCATCGACGTCGATTTCAAGGATTGATCCCCCGACGGCGACGCAGTTCGGTGAGCTGCGTAGGTAAGCGAGTTGTTTTTCCATCCGATCGGGCATCGCGATATCGTCGCCGTCCATGCGGCAGATCAGCGGCCCGCATGCCAGTTCGCAACCGCGATTGAGCGCGCCAACGATGCCAGCGTTGGCTTGATGTACGATGCGTATCCGCGCGTCACGCGCCGCAAACTCGTCGAGCACTTGACCGCTGCCATCGGTACTACCATCGTTAACGCAAATCATTTCCCAATCGCCGAAGGTTTGCTTGCGAATACTGTTCACTGCGTCAGCTAGGAATCGTCCAGCGTTGTAGACTGGCATCACGACTGAAACGAGCGGTTCGTGCCTCATGCGACTCTCCCAAGTTTCGATTCGGTTGTTCCGACCCGTTGCCAGGCAGGGCAGGGGAGGTGCTGTCCGTCGAGCGTACCAGGTCGAAACCAACTCGATGGGGCAAAGGTGGTTCGATCGCGGCGATTATTCAAGTAAGCCGCCCACCAACTGAACGTGCTGTTGGCGATTACGTTGCACATTGCGCGACTCATCATAATCAGATCTTCATGCGCTGAGTGTTGGTCGGTGTGGTCTACGAAGTGTGTTGGAAATCGCAGTTGCAAGTGCTTGCGGCACCATGCAAGATCATTGGAGAAAACAAACACTTGCACATGCTCATTCTGCTGAGCAAATCGTTCCAAGCTGGTCCGGTAGTAGTCGAGGCTGAGTTGTTCGTAGATGCGGGCGGTTTCTGAATGGGTGAGGTAGTCGCCACGTCGAATGTGCAACGCGATGCTAGGCGCGGTTTGCATCGACTCAACGACTCGTAAGCTATCGTCGCTGAGCCTTGCCGCGGGCGTGAACTGCTCGAGTAGTTCGTCGCGCATGCCTGGAAAGAATTTTTCGCTCTGCCAGTAACCAACCAAGTAGCTGTGAGCACGAGCTTTGAGATACTTTTCATGGAACCCGAAAGGTCGCTCTTTGACTCGCCGCAGCAAACTGCGATTCAACCAATCCGGTAACCAGGTATTGGATTCAGTGGATGCTGGTCGGCGATAACGCTTAGGAAGTTGCTGGCTGAGTGTGGCGGTGAGCGGTTGGGCGGTGATTTGAAAACGGTCGAGCGTGTATCCATGCTGTGGGCCGGATTGATAAGAATTGAGATCGAGCGCCAATTCGGTTTGGTGCTTGTGGGCGAGATACAAGCCAAATGCGTATTGAAACATCTGGTTGCCCAGGCCGCCGTCCATGCGTGTGACAATCATAGCGGGATATCCGATGGAGCTAGGACTCAGCGTCAGTTGGGTTGCGATCAGGCGGCGCGGCGGGTTAGGGTCCGTTTCAGTTGCTGGACGACGAGACTTGTCCGATGCGACTTGGGGAGCAGAGTCACCGCAGTAGCAGCCTGTTTAACTAAGTTGACGCGAAGGTGTTCGACAACCATGGCAAACAAATTGTGTTTGGTCAAAACGTTTTCTCGTGCCATTGCGATCCGGTCGAGCGAGTTCTCATAAGTGTCGCTCGTCAGCACATTGCGGATCACATTGAGTGCTTGTTCGGGTTGATAGATATCGATGGCCGTAAAGCTACCTTCAGGGAATCGATGGTAGGCTTCGTTGCCACCGAAGTAGAGCGGATAGCTCCAGCCGAGAAATGCATCTGGAAGCTTTTCAGTCATGAAGTGATCGCTGTGATCGTTCTCGAGCACGATGTGATACTTGTATGGCCAGATCGCTTCGGACTTGTCAGCGACGGGACGCGTGTCGCTTCCAAATACATCGACTTGGTCACCCAGTTCGGCTTGAAGGTACTGCACGAATTCAAGCCGGCGACGATGATCAGCGGTGACCGCTTTCGCGCTGCACAGAACACTCAGCGACTTGGGTTTTGCAGGGGGCCTGAGAGCGACGAGATTATCGAAATTGAGCGAGTGACCGTGGGCGGAACCATTCCACAGACCGTAGTGCCAATGCTGAGCTTCATTGCGAAGGGTCGTGTGAGGATGCTGAATCGTGGTATGCGACGACCACACTTGACCAAACTGGCTAGTGTAGCGACTGCGGTATTGACGAAGGCTGGCGGGTTCGCCGGTGATCAACAGAGTATTTGCGGGCGGGCAGACTTGCGTCATCGGTTGCTTGAGATCGTCGTAGATCAGCCAAGCGTCGACGGGGTCACCATCAGGCGCAAACAGAAATTGATAATCTTCCCAATGACCTGCTGCCTGGGGCGTCTGCCGCGCAAGCAGGTATTCATCGAAGGAAGCAGTGACAAGAACTCGTGGCATGATCACTTCCAAAAGCGTATATCCGGGAAAGTCGCCGCAAATTACCGCAAAAGGGCTTTCAGGTACAAGGTCATTGAATGGGGCTCGGCGGTGATCGGCAGCTTGAACGAGCGCCTGCGCGGGAGAACGACCGAAAAAGCCCGCACAGGTGGATGCTATCAATGGGTGGTTTTCGGGCTTCGTGGCGATGGCGTTCAACGACTTTTGCCGTGTTCGTCGATGCTAGCGAAGTCGTTCTCGCTCTTGCCGCGATCTCGTTTTTGGAAAGCTAGCACATGATGGAATCGCTTCAGTTGCCCATTCTTGTCATCGCTTTGGTGGTCATGAGCTGGGCTGTGATTCGGCTAGGATTGGGAGCAAAGCCAGCAGCGAGTCAGCTTGAGGTGCCTTCCCAAGTGCTGCGTTGGCAAGCTGACCTGAAGCGGCTTTCAGTAGAGCTGCAAGCAGAGCTTGACGAGAAGATGGCCGCGGTCACCGCGTTGTCGCAAGCTTACGAGCAAGCTTCCCAGCGGCTGAGCAGCTTGATCGATGAGGCTGAGCAGGCGGCAGAGGAGCTCGAAAGTAACGAGCAACTTCGACGCAGCGCTTAGTTTCAAAACGCAGGTGCTTTGAACTCCGCCGAGGTCAACCGTTGGTCTGTTCGCATTGTCAGTCTACAATAGCGGCTTGGTGTAGCGACATGAAATTGGCGGCGGGAAAGTGGCACTGCGAGCGAAGCATGATTCTGGTTTTGGATAACTACGATTCGTTTACTTACAACTTGGTCCAGCGGCTGGGGGAGATCGATCCGCGAGTCGACATACGGGTCATTCGCAACAATAAGATTACGATCGACGAGATTCGGCAACTCAAACCGGACCGGATTCTGATTTCGCCGGGGCCGTGTTCGCCTTCTGAAGCCGGTATCAGTGTGGCGATCGTCGAGCAACTAGCGGGTGAGTTTCCGATTTTGGGTGTTTGCCTGGGGCACCAGTCGATCGGCCAGGCGCTCGGCGGGAAGATTGTTCGAGCTCCGGAATTGATGCATGGAAAAACCGACCGCATTTCGCATGACAATCGCGGTTTCTTTGAAGGCTTGCCGAACCCATTCGTCGCGACGCGGTACCATTCGTTGGTGATCGAGCCGGCGAGTTTACCGGCTTGCTTGGAAGTTTCAGCTTGGGTGGAGAGCCCCGCCGGTAAGCAAATTATGGGAGTGCGTCATCGCGAGTTCCCCATCGAAGGCTGGCAGTTTCATCCAGAGAGTTTCCTGACGGAGCCCGGCGTTGAACTGCTGACCCGATTTCTGCGTTGGGAATGTGCTACCCGTCAGCTTGCTAATGCTTAGCTTTGACACGAATCGCCTACTTCGGTCACACTGGCAAGCCAGCGACATTTGGTCCGCTGCAGGATCCGAGTGTGAATGCGATTTTAGGAATAGAATCGCGTGGCTGATTCGGGTCGGTTGCGTGGAACGGTGTTGAGGGAGTCCAGTTGCGAGACGGCGGCGATGTCCTGGGCGTAGCCCGATTGAATAAGGTTCTTGCCGCCGGTGGCTTCGGCGAGGAGCTGTGTTAGGACTGAAGAGCGATGAGCTGGATCATCGGGTAGGGATTGAAAGAAGTTGCAGGCGATGAGGGCCGAGTCGTTGGCTAGCGCGGTGAGTGAGTTTTGTCGCTGAGCAAGACTGACGATAGCGCCGGCGGTTAAAAGATCTTCGGCGGCGATCTGGCCGTCAGTTCCAGCGCACACGATCCAAACTTTTTTAAATTTGCTAGTGAGTATGGCTTCGACAACTGCGGCGCGATTCAGCAGACTGGCAAGAATGATCTGCTGAGCCGCGAGCGAAGCAGTGACGGCGAAGGTGCCGTTCGTGGTTGAGAACACTAGGTCACGTCCACTGATGGTTTCGCGAGTGTATTCGAGCGGACTGTTGCCAAGTTGAAAGCCCTCGATGCGATGACAATGACGTTCGCCGCAAAGCAGTGTGTTAGCGCCGAGCGAGTTGGCTAACTGGCAAGCGGTTTCTATCTGGGCCGCGACGCTGATCGATCGCGCGCCGGCAGCGAGTGCAAGGGACGCGGTTGAGGTAAAGCGCAGTGTATCGATGACGATGGCCAGCGTGTGAGGAGCGGCTGACCAGTCGCTAGGTAGCAGTTGGGGCAACTGGGCAACGAACAGTTCAACTTTAGATGGCATTGCAAGCGGACCCCGTGAATGCTGACAGAAGGAAAACTGAGAAGAAGTAAAACTGAGAAAATGAGTTCCGGGCAGGGGAGGGGAGTTCGAACCGAACCGCGTGATACCGAGTG
>JANPLP010000246.1:0-10973 GCA_031426595.1 Planctomycetia bacterium
CAACAAAGCCAGCTCGGCAGCGTGATGTGCCTTGGACTTTGCGCATGCATAGAAGCGGCGACCCAATTGGCCAACTCGACGAAGGTGACAGGTTCGGGATCCGCAATGTAATACACCCCTTGCGAATCAAGTTGGCCGTGAATCGCTTCACCATGGGACGAATCTGGACAAACAAGTCTCTCATTTTCAAGCGTCAAAAGTCGTTTTCCGCGATCTAGTACAGCTAGTATTCCGTAGGTTAGATCTTCAACATGCACAAATGAATATCGAAAACGCTTCGAAACGCCAATAAAATTCCAGCCGGCTCGGACCGTGCGAAATAACTGCAATAAATTACGATCCCATGGCCCAAAGACACCCGGTGGGCGAACTATCGAAATGGGAAGGTCTTTTGCGAACGTCCTCAAAGCCCGCTCGGCCTCGAGTTTGCTTTCACCATAAATGGATCGCGGCTCAGGAAAATCGCTTTCGATCCTGACATAGTTATCTTGGCTTGGGCCGCCCGCGGCCAGCGAAGATATGTAGATTAAAACTGGGGGCGAACTGCGTCTACTAATCGCGTTGGCCAATTCCTTGGTCATTTCAACGTTTGTTTGAAAGGCTGCCAATCTACCCTTCGGCGCGACCACTGCTGCCAGATGAATCACTGCGCTAATATCTAAATTCTTGCGTATATAGGCGCCCGCATCACTCAGGCTACCTACGCAAACTTCTATTTCACCCCCAAAAAAACTATCGCAGTCAGAAATGGGCGTTCTCACCCACGCTAGGGGTTTTAGTTGGTTCTGTATCAATTCTGAGATAACTCGACGACCAATAAAACCGGAAGCGCCGGTTACTAGAATTCGCCCAGATAGTTCGAAGTTAGAGAATTTCATGCTGTCGATTTGATCAACGAAAACTCGATTCAAGGCCGATGAGTGACTATATTTTAAACATGAATCAAAGTGAACTTGGCGATGGAGTTTTAAAATTTCTATTAAATCAGCCCGTTTTGCCGGAGACTTTAGCAATCTACCAAGTTTGCTTCATCAGAGAGCTGAAAGTCTCGGCAAGAAGACGGCTGTTGTATTTCTGGGTGATGGGGAGACCGTTTCGCAGGAACTAAGTTATCAAGACTTAGACCGTCGCGCGAGAGAGATTGCTGTATGGCTTGCTGGAGAAGTACCAAAACATAGTCGCGTTCTTATAAGCCTTCCGCCTGGAATTGAGTTTATTCACGCATTTCTCGCAACGCTTTACGCGGGTTGTGTCGCCGTTCCGGCTTTCCCACCACGCCGACGAGGGAACATCGGCCGCTTGGAATCGATTGCTGAGAATTCGCAGGCCGCCATGGTGCTCTCATCCTTGGAAGTCATGTCGGAATTGCCTCAGTTCGGAGGGGATTCGTACTTTGGGCATTGCGACTGGAAAGATCTCAACTCGCTGAAAGGAAATGCGAATGAGTGGGTCGCGCCAGGCCTATGCTCCAAGGATCTCGCGTTTCTTCAATACACGTCCGGTTCGACCGGAAACCCCAAAGGAGTGCAGGTCAGCCATGGAAACTTGCTATCCAATCAAGATGTGATTCGCGCCGTTTTTGAACAAGTTGAGTTGGAAGCGGTGATTGGAGGCTGGCTTCCACTTTATCATGACATGGGGCTGATCGGGACGATGCTCCATCCGCTGGTCTTAGGTGGCACGTTTGTCTATATGCCACCACTGGCCTTCATTCAAAAACCGATCCGCTGGTTAAGAATGAATTCGGACTATCGGATCACCATGGGTGGGGCCCCGAATTTTGCTTACGACCTGTGCGTTGCTAAGACCACACCCGAAGAACGCGATGGCTTAGATTTAAGCGCCTGGCGAGTAGCATTTAATGGCGCTGAGCCCATAAGAAGCAATTCGCTGGAACGTTTTGAAACTACTTTTGCACCCTATGGGTTCTCGAAACAAGCGTTTTGTCCCTGCTACGGTATGGCCGAAACAACGTTAATGGTGACCGGCTGCGGCCCGCAGCAGGCATGGCAATCCGTGAGGGTGAGCGCGGCTGCGCTGCGACAGAACAAGATCGAATTCGCTGCCAACTCGGACATCAGCTCTAACGACTCGGAGACTGCAAGCGCACTGACTCTCGTCAGCAGCGGACCCGTGAATCGAGAATTCGAACTCGAAATCGTAGACACCTCCACACTGCTACCTGTACCTGCAGGAGAAGTTGGCGAGATATGGGTAGCCGGCGACTCGGTTACTCATGGCTACTGGAACAATCCCGAACTGTCCACGATTGTCTTCGAAGCTCAACTAGCGAATACACCCAACCCCGCCAGAACATATCTGCGCACCGGAGACCTTGGTTTCGTACATGTCGGTGAATTGTTCATCACGGGGCGAACTAAAGATCTGATCATCATCAACGGAGAGAATCACTATCCTCAAGATATCGAACGCACCGTTGAAAACTGCCATCCGGACTTAACGGTCGGATCTTGCGTGGCGTTCATGCATGAAAAAGCCGCAACCAATCCTCGTGAGAATGGCGATACTGCGAATCGGGAAGTAGCCTACGCCGAGCAGATTTACATCGCTCAGGAAATCTCGCGTGTCGCGATCCGTAACCACGATTTTAAGGCGATCTTAGCTGCAGCTTACAAAGCAGTGTGGGAAGAACATCAGGTATCGATAGATGGCTTCCTGTTATTGCGGCCAGGCGGAATTCCAAAGACTACGAGCGGCAAGCTACAGCGGCAATTGACTCGCCGTCAGTTCAGCGAGCAATCGCTGCCCCTGGTTGCCAGTTGGGAACGCGAGCGCGATGGCGCAGTTCAGCATGTCGCGGCTACACCCGTCGCAAGTCTTCCCGCTCAAGCTGCATCAACGGTTGCCGACCATTTAAGCGCAGCGGTTGAGTTACAACAGTGGCTGGTGAACAAAGTTGCCAAGGCAGCGAGCGTAGCCTCAACTCAAGTTGACATCGACCAACCCGTTGCCATGTACGGATTAAAGTCGATCTCAATCGTGCAACTCACTGCGGAGCTCAGTGCAAAACTTCAGCGTACTCTACCGCCGACATTATTATTCGATTACCCAACGATCCGCGAAGTCAGCCAAGTCTTAGTTTCGGGGACAAGTTCTGCTAACGAGTCAAATCCGCGTCCCTCTCGCTCCACTAGTCTTGAAGATCCGATCGCCGTTGTAGGACTCAGTTGCAGATTTCCCCACGCTGAATCGCTTTTGGATTTCAACAGTCTCCTGGCTCAAAGTGGCTGTGCGATGGGACAGCGTCCATCGAATCGCGACCACAGCAGCACTCAATTACAAAACGGAGACCTCTTACCGCAGAGTCGACTGGGCGCTTACTTAGAGCAGATTGAAAATTTCGATCCGCTCTTTTTTGGGATCAGTCCACGTGAGGCCGAAGAGCTCGATCCGCAGCAACGGCTGATGCTCGAAGTTTGCGTTGAAGCATTTAATCATGCCGGTATTCCATTGTCACCTCAAAAGAATCCGCGAACCGGCGTGTTTATCGGCGTCAGTGGAAATGAGTACGCGAGAGCGTTAGTACGCGCTGGCGCACCTGTCACAGGCTACACTGCGACCGGCAATTCACTGGCACTAATTGCCAATCGACTCTCTTACTTGTTCAATTTCCGCGGGCCAAGTATCGCGGTGGACACCGCGTGCTCGTCATCATTGGTGGCCGTTCATCTCGCCATGCAAAGCCTTGCGATGAGCGAATGCGAGATTGCGGTTGCGGGTGGAGTGAATTTGCAGGTGGCGCTGGATGTCTCTGAGTCACTCTCGCAGGCTGGGATGCTTTCCCCTAGTGGTCGGATTCGCGCGTTTTCGGACGGTGCGGATGGTTTTGTACGTGGTGAAGGATGCGGCGCGGTGTTGCTGAAGCGACTATCGCATGCTGAGCGAGATGGTGATCGGATCTTTTGCGTGCTTCGCGGATCGGCCGTCAATCAAGATGGGCGTAGCAATGGTCTCACCGCCCCCAACGGCTTGGCGCAGCAGGATGTCATTCGAGACGCTTTGCAGCGCAGCGGCTTGGGCGCTGCGGATATTGATTACATCGAAGCGCATGGAACGGGTACCGAACTGGGCGACCCGATCGAGATGAGCGCCCTCGCCTCTGTCTTTGCGCCACGCGCTGAACGGCCTCTTTGGATCGGTTCGGTCAAAACCAACATCGGTCATCTTGAAGGAGCCGCAGGTATCGCCGGCTTGATCAAGACCTGTTTGGCGATTCACCATGAACGTATCCCCGCGCACATCAACTTCGAACGCCCCAGTCCACACATTGACTGGCAACCGGGACTCCAGATTCCGCAAGAATCAACTGCTTGGCCTCGGCAAGCGGGGCATGTTCGTCGAGCCGGAGTGAGCAGCTTCGGCTTTGGTGGTACCAACGCACATGTGATTGTCGAAGAAGCACCGCGACTGGCAGGCAATACTCAAGCTCCGACTGAACGGACGAGCGAAAACTTGTGGCTTAAGGTGGCAGCGAAAACTCCTGAAGCTCTCAGCGCACTGGCGCTGCGTTATGCAGCCGCTTTAACAAACGACAGTGAACTCGCCGCGGCCAGCTTGCAGGACATCGCTTACGCAGCCAACACGGGGCGAGTCGATTTCGCGTGTCGAGCCGCCCTGTGCTTCGCAACTCGAGAAGAACTCGTGTCGCGTCTCCTGCAGTTAGCGGACCCCCAGCATCCCGACAATCCGCTCGTCCTAAGAAGCGCCGCGTCCACAGGGAAGTCAACTGCTCCGCGCCATACCAATCTCTTAAACGCTACTCCTGCAGGCAGCGATCCATGGCCCAGCGCGATGCAGCGGTATGTGAGCGGAGAAGATGTCGATTGGATGAACTTGTATCGCAACGATGATCCGAGTTGCGTGCGTCGCCGAACAGTCAGTCTGCCTGGCTACGCTTTCCAGCGTCAACGCTGCTGGTTCAAGGCTGCAGCAATCAGTTCGCAGACACAGTCAAGTGCTCCACCAGTCTGCTCAACAAGCGCAAACAAGTTGCTGGGAGAACGTTTGGATGTGGGGAGCGAGAGCGTCATCTATGAGACCGATTTACAGCGTTTCCCTGAGCTTTCCGGGCACTGCTTGAATGGTGAAAGCGTGTTTCCGGCAGCCGGCTTTTTGGAATTGGCTTTCACTGCAGGCCTTGAGTTGTATGAACAGAAGACGCAGCAGAACACCCTCTCAGTGAACTCCCTCCAGATTGAACAGGCCTTGTACTGGTCGCCAGCGAGTTCAACCCGCGTCCAAGTTGTGCTGCAGCCAATCGTCAGCGATTCGAGCGGCCGCCATGTTGCCTATCGCGGTGAGGTACTCAGTCGCCAGACAACCGGTTGGCAACGTCATGCTCGTTTTCGATTGAACGCAACCTCGGACTCGCTTGGTAGCGATGCGCCTACCTTCACTGCACAGTTCGGCAAGGCGGTTGATATCGACCAGCTTTACAGCCAGTGCAATCAAGTAGGGCTTCAGTACAAAGACGCATTCCGCAGCCTCACTCACCTGCAAGCTTCCGGTCCCCATGCATACGGTACGGTTGCCCTCTACGATACAAGCGACGCAGTACAAGCGACGCCTGTGAATGCACAGCCACTGCAAGCTGGATCGCGGTCCCCTTATCTGATTCATCCTGCGTTGCTGGACGGATGCTTGCAGAGCATCGCGGCTCTGCTTCCCCCGTCGAGCGGCCTGTGGCTGCCGACTGCCGTAGCCAGCTATCAAGTGTACCGCGACCAGAGCACCGACCAGAGTTGCAGCGGTCCGCTTCACTTTATCACCAAGCTGTCTGCCTACGCCGACATAGCCGACTCGCCAGACACTCTCAGTACGCCCACCGATCAAACACTCATCGACATCGAAATCTACAACGCCCAAAAACAACTCGTCGCTAGCATAATCCAACTCGAAATCACTCAAGTCAAGCATGCTCGATCAAGAGTGCCAGGCACCGCATTAACGGGTGGTTTGGGCGGCGCTGATGTGCCTCCGGCTATCTTGTGCCATGTTGAAGATTGGGTCCCTGCGATTCGAAAAACTGAACGAGCTCCACTGGATTCGATCACA
This sequence comes from Planctomycetia bacterium, assembly GCA_031426595.1. Lineage (GTDB taxonomy): Bacteria > Planctomycetota > Planctomycetia > Pirellulales > Pirellulaceae > Aureliella. The sequence goes on from JANPLP010000246.1 coordinate 6,076, forward strand.
GCAGTGCAGCTTGGCGATGAACTTCGCAACGACAATGCATGGTTTGCAGAGCACGCAATGGCCGCAGGCGTATATGAAGCTCGTTTGCAGCTAGATGAATTGAGTGGTGATTGGATCGTCAATGCGCTAGCGTATTTGCTCGGCGAGCTAGACTGCGAGGCTTTCATTGCAGAGGAAGGTTTGCTCGATCGAATAGCGATTGCACCTGATAAGCGACCTCTTTTTTTCCGCGCGTTGGAGATTTTGACTGAGCAAAAGATCCTGCAAGCCGCCCCGGCAGGCTGGATCGTAAAAAAGCGAATTGCCATTTTGGATGTAGCCAGTCGCTCACTATCGATGCTGCAAAAACACCCGCAACTAGCCCCTGAAATTCATCTACTGAACAGTTGTGGAGTGGCGTTAACAGATGTACTGCGCGGTGATGTAGATCCGTTACCGATTCTGTTTAATGACAAGTCGAAAGGCTCAGCATCAAGCGTTTATAAATTTACCGAAGGAGCTCAAGTACTTAATGGATTGCTCGTCGAAACGGTATTGCAACTAGTACAGCACCTCCCAGAAGGCCGAGCCCTGCGCGTACTCGAGCTAGGTGGTGGCACTGGGGCGACGACCCGTTTGCTTCTCGAAAAGCTCCCAGCGGGGCGTGTAGCCTACACGTTTACGGACATCGCGAGAAGCTTCATAACTGCAGCCGCCCACGAATTCGGTGACCTGAATGGCACGCTTGCTACAGCCTCGCCACGCAATTCTGGTGCGGTTCCATCTTTCCGCGCTGAGTACCTGAATATTGAAAACTGTCCAGTTGAGCAGGGATTCGCAGCCGAGTCGTTCGATCTTATCATCGCTGCCAATGTGCTGCATGCGACCGCCGACTTGCGACAAACAATCCAAAACGTTGAACAACTGCTTACTCCTGGCGGGCAACTCATGTTGCTCGAAGGTGCACGGCCTGTCAGTTGGATGGATTTGACGTTTGGACTCACGGATGGATGGTGGCGATTCCGCGAGTACGACCCAATGCGTACGCATCCTATGATTTCGCCTTTGCAGTGGCAAACTCTACTCGCTGAATGTGGCTTCTATAGTGTAGACGCGTTTGACGGTATTCGACGTGAACAGGTTAACAGTTCCGATAAACCCGCGGCGTCTGCAGAGAATGTTTTGATTCTTGCAACCAAGCAGCGTAAACAGACGCTTACACCTGAGAAGTTGCCGCGAGAGCAAGTGAACATGACCGTTTTCGCCTCGCGTGCAAGCGACGGACATCGCTTAAAATCGCAACTGGACGGATGCAATGTAGATTGCCAGATTTTCGGGCTCGATGCGCTACCACCAGCGAACCTATCTTCGCAATTAGAAGCCATCCAATCTGCAGCTTCGAACAACCCATCGCGCGTTTGTCATATTGTCTTTATAGCCCCTATGAGTGGCGCAATCGCAGTCCGCGAATCGCTTGACGCAGAAGTTCTGCGAGTCGCCCAGCAGTTAGCATCAACGATCCGCGCAACGATCGAATTTGCCGACACATTGTACGATGCGGGGCAGTCGGTGCGATTCACTTTGTTGACGTCCGGCACAACTCTGAGTCGCGATCCTTTACAACAACCGAAAGGTGACACGGGCTTACTTTACTACGCGCTTCAAGGACTGTTCAGAACCTTAGTTCTTGAAAAACCGGAATGGAATTGCAGATCGATCGACCTCGATCCAACTTGTGAAGACGAGTGGACCTGCGCCTTAGACGAATTGATTGTGGCCGATCATGAACTTGATCAGGAAATAGAGATCGCCTTCCACGGTGGAACTCGACTAGGCCGCCGCTTGCGACCAACAAGCGATCACAACAGCTGGCATCAACGCGAAGTGCTGAGGATTGAGACACGGGGTGATTTGAACTCGCTTGCATTACACCGAGAGGAGCTCCAATGTCCGAGTGGCGATGAGATTCAAATTGAAGTCCGAGCCGCTGGTCTCAATTTCCGCGATATCTTGAACGCATTAGGCAAGTATCCCGAAGACGTGCCGCTGGGGGCGGAGTGCGCCGGAATCGTTACCAAAGTTGGAGTGAATGTCAAACGTTTTGGTGTTGGTGATCGCGTGGTTGCCATCGCCCCTGACAGTATGGCAACTCATGTCACAGTACCTGCTATTGCGGCTTGTTTGATTCCTGATGAGTTGGATTTTTCGACTGCGGCGACGTTGCCTGTCGCTTACCTCTCTGCCTCTGTTGGTTTGCACACTTTTGCACAGCTTCGTCCTAACCAAAGCGTGCTGATTCATTCCGCCTCGGGCGCTGTTGGCTTAGCGGCGATCTCGCTGGCGAAGGCGCAAGGAGCCACGATATTCGTGACTGCGAGTGAGCCCAAGCATTCCTTCTTGGGCTCGATTGGCTGCAAGCACATTTACGACTCCCGCGCTAAAGGGTTTGCCGCGGAGATACTTCGCGATACAGAGGGCCGCGGAGTAGATGTGGTGTTGAATCTCCTGGACGAGACATACGCTGAAGAGAACCTGAAGTGCCTGGCAGAAGATGGTTCCTACATTGATATTACTAAACCCACAGAAAAGTTAGCAGCCTCACTAGCTCAGATTCGACCCGATGTGACTTATCAGTGTTTTGATCTCACAGCGCTGCTGCGCGAAGACACAGCAAACCTGATGATTCAGTGCGAACGGATGATGATTCGGGTGGCCAGCGGCGACCTGGAGGCTCTTCCCGTTGAGTCCTTTTCGCTTCAGCGTGCAGGAGATGCTTTCCGAAAGATGCAACGTGCATTACACATCGGCAAGATCCTTCTCACACCGGATAGCCGAAATGTCTATACTGTAAAGCGAACGCAGCGAACGATCAGGGCGGATCGAGCCTATGTTATCATCGGAGGGTTAGGTGATTTAGGACTGCTGTCAGCTCGTGTGCTGGCGGATAAAGGCGCCGGTTTAATCGCTTTGATTGGTCGCTCAACGCCGACTGCGATGCAATCGCAGTCGATTCGAGATCTGGAGTCTGCTGGTGGCAGGTTACTGCACTTGAAGGCGGATGCTTCCGACATTGAAGAGTTGCGAAGTGCGTTAGAAGCTGTGCGTGATCAGCTTCCTATTGCTGGGGTTATACATTCTGCAGGTGTGCTCGCCGATTCCATGCTGGCTCAATTAACTACCGTCGATATAGAGAAAGTCTGGAAATCAAAGGCTTCAATCGGATGGAATCTTCACGCGCTAACTCAAGAGGACGAGCTCGACCATTTCATTATGTACTCTTCGTTGGCATCTGTTCTTGGGGCTCCAGGGCAAGCAAATCATGCGGCGGCAAATGCGTTTTTAGATGGGTTAGCAGACTGGCGGCTGTCACAAAACCTGCCTGTTTCCAGTATCAATTGGGGTCCTTGGTCAGAGATTGGCGAAGCTGCAAGGAGGTTGGTTCAAAACCGTCGAGACCTTCGCGGGATTGGAATGATCAACTTAGAGAATGGAAGGTCGATCTTAAACAGCCTGTTTTCCGTATCGGACCAGCGACTAACTGTGGCTCCGTTGCAAGTGACTGAAATGCAAACTTCCTTGCAAAACCGGCGACTATTTGAACTGCAAAGTGGACAGCAGACGAGTACAACGCAAGAACTTAACTTGCGAAACCAGCTTCTTGAATTGCCTGCAACCGATCACCTCTCATGGGTAAGTGAGAAGTTGGCGGCCACCCTAGCAGAAATTTTAGGGATTTCCAACGTGGTAGAGATTTCTACGAACACCTCGTTTGTTGACCTAGGGTTGGACTCGCTAACAACGATTGAGTTCATCGACGCGATTAGTCGGCAATGGGATTTAAAGCTACCAAGCTCCTCCGTTTATGACCACTCAACCATCAATAAATTCGCGAGGAACATGATTGATCAACTTCAACTGCCGTCCACTCTTGAAGTAGCCCCCATGACCTCATTGGTGTCCCAAGCCCCCACCACCGCCGCGATCGGGGAAATCAACGAGCAGTTAAAGAATTTGCTTTCGGAGCTCAGCCAATGGGAATAGCAGATCAATCTTCCGATTCAAGTTCGCTGGAACAACAACGCCAAATTCTGGCTGCTCTGCAAGAATCCACTGCAAAGTTAGCGGCTCATCGTAAGCAGCAAACTGAACCGATCGCTGTCATTGGAATGGGCTGTCGTTTTCCTCGATCAGCGGATATCGACGAATACTGGAGCTTGCTCAGTGAAGCCAAGCATGCAATTTCGGAGCTCCCTCCCGACCGTTGGGACAGCGCAACGTTTCAATCGCACAGCGGCAAGGAACCAGGCAAAATCGCCTTTCAAGGTGGTGGCTACCTACGAGACATCGATACGTTTGATGCACGCTTTTTCGAAATCACGCAGCGCGAAGGGCGTTGCCTTGATCCACAGCAACGGCTGTTGCTTGAAACTGCCTGGATCACGCTCGAACATGCCGGAGTTTCACCCGACAAATTGAACGGCAAGCGATGTGGTGTATTCACCGGAATCTGTTCGAGCGATTATCTCATCCAAATGAATAGCCAAAGGGATCTCGATGCCATTGATCCCTATTTTGCAACAGGAAATGCCCACGGAACCGCCGCCGGAAGACTTAGCTACTTCTTGAATTGGCAAGGAGCGGCTGTATCAATCGATACGGCTTGCTCGTCGTCGCTAGTCGCCGTCCACTGCGCACTGCAGAGCATTCGCAATACGGAGTGCGATGTTGCGATGGTATTGGGCGTTAATCTGATTTTGGCTCCGAACCTGAGCATCGGACTCTCGCAGGCTGGGATGCTTTCCCCTAGTGGTCAGATTCGCGCGTTTTCGGACGGTGCGGATGGTTTTGTACGTGGTGAAGGATGCGGCGCGGTGTTGCTGAAGCGACTATCGCATGCTGAGCGAGATGGTGATCGGATC
>JANPLP010000247.1:0-10364 GCA_031426595.1 Planctomycetia bacterium
GGTTATGGCAAGACCGAAGTGGCGATTCGCGCCGCCTTCAAGGCGATTCTGGATGGCAAACAGGTCGCTATGCTCGTGCCCACCACTGTCCTGGCCCAGCAACACTTTCGCACCATCAGCCAAACGCCCTCGATAGCCTACATAGCGGGGAATCTCGGCCTCGAACTTTTTGAAATCTGTTTCCCAGGAGTCATCCGAAGCGTACAAGGTGGAAAGATCCCAGCAATCCGACGAGGGAACTTCGTTGCGGGCAGGAAGGCGTTTCATTTCAGACATCGACAGACTCCATTATTTGCCTTGGCGCCGGCTTCGATCCTGCGGCGCGGGAGGTGCGAGTTACGATTTTTCCGGCTCCTTCGAACTCGCGACCCTCGATGAGCTTCTTTCGGCCATGATTGATAGGCCGAATTGGCAACAGTTTATGCTACAATGAGCGTTCGCGGGATTGGACTGTTAAAAAACATAGGAGGAACGTCATGGGCAAGTACACAAGCGAATTTCGTTGGTTTCTACGAGTAACGCTCACTTCGTTTTCGATTGCTTCAATGCAAGCAGTTTCACCGTTTGGTTACGCGCAGCAAATTAACGTCGCACAGCCGGTCGTTAACTATTCGGACTCAATCGTTTTACCTAGATACTATCCAGGCGCTAGCCGAATATTGGTTTCCCGCGGTATCGAAGCGGCCCAACCTACTCCATCGCAGACAAGCATTCCCGCGGCTTTGGTGAACACTCAATTCTCCAGTAACGCTCAGGTCGCAAGCAGTGGGCAAATTACAGTTCATGCAAATGTCTCACAAACCAATCCCAACCAGATTAAAGTAGTCGTCCAGCCAGCCGAAACGGCGAGCGTTCCGAGCGTGCAAGTCGTTCCGGCGCTTGCACAGGCAACTTCCCCCAATCAACCGCAGCAACAGTCGCCCATTCCAGCTCCGGATGTGATCGTCGCTCCGAATCAGCAATCGGAGCTGAAGCGAAACGACGTTCCCCCGAATATCGCACCGCAGCCGCCGATCGCTCAACCGCAGCGCGATGGGGATCGACCCAAGCCAGAGCGCCGCGAGCAGCCGCAGTTGCTGCGCGAACAAGCTCGCAAACCCGATCAAGATGTTCCACGAGAGCGCGACCCTCGCGATGGCAACACCGATGATCGCAGACCTGCTAATCGCAACCCTGGAGATCAACGGCGTGACGATCAACCGCGTCAGACCGCGCCGCGAGAAGGTCAACGACCAGGATCGCAAATGCCCTTTGCACCGACCCCAGGACCAAGTTCTCCAGCACCAGGTTTTCCAGGTCCAGGTTTTCCAGGACCGGGATTTTCAGGACCGGGATCGCCCGGGTCAATGCAGGGTCCAAACATGAACCCTGGAGCATGGATGCGCGGCGGAATGGATTCGGGTGGCCATTCGCCAGGAACACCCGGGAATTCACAGGGGAACATGCATGGAAATTCTGGATCTGTCGGCAACGAACTTGACTCGATTGAACGCATCATAAACTCCCCTGTGGTCCGTCAGTTCATGCAGCTCAAGGAAGAGAATCTTCAGCTAAAGTTTGAGATGAAGATGAATGAACAAATGATGCGAGCGAAAATGGAGCAGGCTGAAATGCAGCTTGACATGGAGCGAGCAAAGATCGAAATGCGTACTGAAATGCTAAAGAAGGAGTTGTCAGAACTTCAGTCTCGCGAAGAACGCGGGGCGCAACGTATCAAAGCTGAGGGAGGTCGCGAAAAAGAAAAGTCTGATAGCAAGGAAAACTCCAAGCCACAGCGCGACGCTGGCAAAGCTGACGCTGGCAAAGCTGACGCTGGGAAAGCTGATGTCAAGCTGGAAGAGGCCGCTCAGGCCCTGAAACAAATGACTCGCGAACGCGAACGCCTCCTTCAGCAGCTCGAAAAAGTCACCTCACAGTCGCACGAATCAACGAGGAAGCTCGCTGAAGTCGCCAAAGAGAAAGCGAATCTTGAACGATCATTGGGCGAAGCAAAGAAGGCACTTAACGCTCTTTTAGAGCAAAGCAGGAAGGAAGTAACTCAAGCCGCGTCGAAAGCAGAAAATACTGGCGATCGCAAGAAAGCGGATCAAGACGAAGACACGGAAGATGAAGACGATGAGGAGGACATGGAAGACGAAGACGAAGACGAAGATGATGATGATGATGATGACGAAGACGAAGACGAAGACGAAGACGATGATGACGAAGACGATGATGACGAAGACGATGAAGACGAAGACGATGATGACGAAGATGATGATGACGAAGATGACAAGCGTGCCCTGTAACTCTGTTCCATCGGTGAGCTGGGTATGAGATTGCGAGCGTCGCAGAATTGGGCGTTCGCAATCGTCCTGCTGGCGCTCGCACTGCGGATTTCAGCCGCCGCTTACTGGCATCGCGCTGCGGAGGCTGAAGATCATCTGTTTCGTCTAGGCGACAGTCACAGTTACTGGACGCTTGCATCGCACATCGCTCGCGGCCAGCCGTATCAATACGGCAGCGCCAATGCAAGCGTCTTTCGTGCTCCGGTGTACCCACTTGTTTTGGCGCCTTGGACGCTGATTGCTGACGAGCCAACGGCGGTTTGGGGAGCTCGCTTGATGGGCTGTCTGTTGGGTGCGTTGAGTGTTGCATTGATCATGTGCTTAACCAAATTGTTGGTGGCCGAATTCCACCAGCCTCGCTTGGCGGACCGAGCGATGTTGTACAGCGGTTTGTTGGCTGCGCTGTATCCGGGCGCGATCGGGATGAGCATCGTGATCCTAAGCGAAGCCGTTTTTTGCCCGTTAATGCTGGCCCACTTCCTGTGTTGGCAGCATGCGTGGCAAAGTCCCGGGTTGAAGAAGCGCTGGTTTTATGGGCTCGCCGCGGGATGTGCGACTGGGCTGGCCATACTCGCGAGGCCGAGTTGGTTGTTGTTCGCTCCTTTCGTTTTCGCTGTCGGAGCGACGCTAGGTCCTCACCGAGCGCGACACGCAGTCCTCTTCATGGCGACGGTCACTGGAATGGCACTTACGATGTCCCCTTGGTGGATCCGCAATGCGAGCGTTACGGGAGAGTTTGTGTTGACGACCTTGCAAGTGGGGCCGAGTCTTTACGATGGAATGCACGCTGGAGCGACAGGAGCTAGCGACGAAGGGATGGCATTTATGGCCAGTTTCGCAGAGGAGCAATTGGCCGAGGATAAAGCTAGCGATCCACTGCGGAGCACCTTTGAGTTTCGACTCAATGGAAGGGTTCAGCGAGCCGCGGTGGAGTGGATAGTGGCTCATCCCGGCGAAGTTGCTTTGCTAGCGTGGCGGAAATTTTCACGGACATGGAGTCTTTGGCCTAACGGCGGTGAGGTCGGATCCAGTACTCTACGAACACTCCTAACGGTTGGTTGTTTTGGAGTGTTTGTGTTAGCATGCGTGGGGAGTCAGGTTAAATGGATGCAACACCGAATTACCTGGAATTCATCGATTTTTTACTGGTTACCCGCCGCTTACTTCACTTTGCTTCACATGATTTTTGTTGGGTCCATCCGCTATCGCGAACCGGCGTTGCTCGTGTTAACGATCTTAGCGGGAATCGGCTTGGCAAAATTGCTGGATCGCTTCTCACGGGACGCGAGTGAAGAAACCTCTGTCGATTAGCAAATTCATTTAGGGCGCATGGAAGTGCCTCGTAATGTTGACAAGCAGACGAACGCGATAGCGGCTGTTGGCCGGCCGCTCGCCGCTGCGCCGACCAATCGTTCGTCCGCTCATCGGTTTGGGCTCGATTGTCCTCGCCGCGGCCCAGCTCTGCTTTGGTTGGTCATCGTTCTTGCAGCAGTCGCCGCGATCCTCAGCTATCGAGCGGTGCTTGGCAAGTTTGACCGCCAATTGCGTATTGCGGTGACTGACCGCTTGAAAGAGTTCTTTCCGGACGCGGGTATCTCAGTTGGCAGCATTGCGTACAACCAAAAAGGGCATCTGGTTGTGAACGATCTTCGAATGGGCATTCTAAATGTCCATACCCAAAAAATACGCCGAGTGATCAATTGCAAACGAGCCGAACTGGCCGGCAATTTGGACATTGCGCATTGGGTCCAGCAAACGATTCGTATTGATCAAATCGACTTGCATGGAGTTGAAGTCGACGTGTGGCCACAATCGGATGGAAGATGGTCAATCCAAGAACTAAAGCCGAATTCGAAACCCAACACGTGTTCACCGACGGTCGTCGTGCACGAAGCCATGATGAAGTTGTATCGCGATACCGTCTCTCCGGCTGCAGCGATCGTACTGCATGATATCCAAGGTCGGGTTGACCCTATCGGCTCAGCACACGCAGATAAGTGCTCGCCCACTGCGCTCTCTGTAGAGTTTGCCGCTAGCAGCAGCGGTCTGATGCATCGCATTTTGGTACAAGGCTGGGTTGATCCGCAACGGCAAGCCTGGAGTGTCGATGGCAAGGTAGATAAGTTCGAATTTACGCACGAGTTGATCGAAAAGCTGCCGCCTCAATCCGCTAAATATTTGAATCAAATCGCGGGGCTCGAATGCGAAGCGTCGTTCAGTTACAAGTTATTCAGTCGTCCGCAGTTGCCACCCGGCTTTGAGATCACAGACGGCAATATCTCCGAAGGTCGATTGCAGGACTCTCGGCTGCCTTACCCTCTCGACCACTTGCACGGAAAATTCTTTTGCGACAACTCAAAGCTTCAACTTCGAGAACTGGTAGCGACCAGTGGAAGCACAACTTTGACGCTTGGAACGGATATTTGTGGCTTCACACCCGATGTCCCGATTACGATTGCCGCAAGCGCGACGAACCTCGAGCTAGATCGTCGGCTTTACGATTCACTTCCTGCAATGTGGCAAACTTACTGGGACCGTTTGCAACTGGAGGGTACGCTGGACGCAGGGGTGAATTTGATTTTTGACGGAAAGAAATGGTCGACCGTGGCAATTTTCGACTGTCGCAGTATCTCCATGACACCCTGGTTGTTCCCTTATCCGCTCGAGAATGTATCCGGCAAAGTAATGTACGCTGAGGGAACTGTTCGCAGCGAGTTGCTGTCGGGCACAGCCGGCGGCGAACCTGTACAGGGCACAGTGGAACTCACCAATGCGGGAAATGGACAGTGGGTTGGCGAAATTGCCTGCCGCACGCTGGGAGCGGTCGCAGTCGATGAGAAGTTGCTGTCAGCGTTAACGCCCGTGGGTACCGCTCGAAGCACGGCTGAAGCGTTTGTGCGCACGCTGCATCCGACGGGCGTAGTGCGGCTTACCAATGCAACATTTAAGCGGAGTGCGACGCCGGGCGATACTTGGCATCGGACCATCGACGCGAGTGTTTACAACGGCAAAATTCGCTACGACGGTTTCGCCTATCCGATCTACGAAATACGGGGTCGAATTGAAGGTGAGGACGATACTTGGCGATTGGACCAATTCGAGGGACGTAATAGCAGCGGCCGGATTCTCTGCAACGGTAGTTGGTTGGCTGTTAAGAATGGCCCTGCACCTCTAGATCTCCAGTTCCGCGCGCTGGCAGTTCAGCTTGACGAAGAACTGCAGCGAGCATTGCCCACCGACGCTCAATTCTTATGGAAGCAGCTGCAGCCTGTGGGCGCGATCGATGAGATTGATGTTCGTCTCATGCGACCTTCTTCAACTGAAGCAGTCGACTTAACGGTATCTCTGCGCGAAGAGAGTTCCACCAACCAAGCCAGCGGAAGATCGTTGCGACTTTATCCCCTCGAATTTCCTTTTTGGTTAACTGATGTGGTCTGCGATGTAACCTACTCTCCCGGCAAGATCCACATCGAGTCCGCATCGGCATCGAACGGCGCGAGTCGAATATTGGTGAAGGGAGATTGCACGCGAGATGCCGCTAAGCAGCAGTGGATCGCCGATATGCATTGGCTGCCCTCAAGTCGTTTGATCGTCAACAATCAATTTCTCCAAGCCCTACCCGCCAGCATTCGGCAGTCTTTGGTGCGGCTCGATTTCCGTGGACCAGTTAGCGTACTGGGTAACAGCAGAATCGTGCTGACTCCGGGTGCTGAGCAAGGCATTACTAGTGCTTGGAATTGCCAGTTGGACATTGAGGACGCACAATTGGGAGAAGGAAATTACGTCGACGCGATGCGCGGTTCGATCGAAATGGAAGGGAAAAATGACGGAAAGACCATCCTCGCATCCGGCAAGGTCTTCATGGATGCCTTGACGCTTAAAGGCGTGCCGGTGACACGCGTGAGTGGGCCATTTGCACTCGTGGGAAGCCGCTTGTTTTTTGGTCGCGCTATTGGCGAAGCACTCCCACAAGCTTCGGGCAACGCCCAGCCCGATTTAACGGCGGATGCATTGGCCGGGAAGCTTTCGGTTTCTGGACACGGTCAACTTGATAGCGGTAAGTTTTATGTAAAAGCGAATCTGCAAGGTGCGGAACTCTCGGCATTGTTGCAGGACGTTGGAGTCAATCGAGCTACGACCCCTGGATTGTGTGAAGCGGAAGTGGATTTCAATGGTGTACCCTGGAATCCTCAAACTTATGATGGGACTGGAAGCATTCACTTGAGCGATGCCAAGTTGTATCAACTGCCATTCATGATCAAACTGCTAAGTTTCACGCGCTCGGTAAGCGGTGATGATGCGGCGTTCACTTCCGCCGACATCAAGTTCCAGATGGACGGCGACTATATCCCTCTCAATGTTGCTTGCGAAGGTGACGTGCTGCGAATGCTGGGGAAGGGCTGGACAAATCTTCGCCGTGAGATCGAATTAGATTTATACACTTATGTCGGACGCCGAAATGTTGTCCGCAATGTAATCGATCCGCTGCTGTCGGAGTCTCCCTATGCATCAACGATGATGATTGCAGTGCGAGGTTCGCTTGACAGTCCCGATATGAAACGAGTCCCTTTCCCTCAGCTTGAGAGCACGTTGCAGCAGATGTTTCCGGAAGCCGCCGAACGCCGCCAAGAGAATCCAATTCTGCCCTGGCGGCGATAAGGTCTAAAGCGCTCCCCCTTCACGAAGTTCGAAAATCATCTGCCAAATTCGATCCACTTCGCCGTGCTCAATGACTTCTAGTGGTTTGCGTCCTTCGAAGGCATCATTCTTGGTTTTTAACCATTCGCCAACCGCCGGACCTTCAAACAATTCTCCCAAAGCGTCCAGCAATCGTCGAATTTCGATGAGGGATTTTAGAACTGCCGGACTCGGTGCCTTTCCCGCTTCAATGCTGGCAAGATTCCTTTCTGAGGTGGCCAGAAGGCGGGCGAACATGGGGCGATTGAAACCGAGAACGCTCCGTTCGGCTAGTTCCTTGTTGCCACGACGCCCCTCTACCACTTCGTAAGGAACGGCCAATTCCCGGACTGCCTCGGCCGAAGTCGTTTTCGATTCTGCGGCGGTAGACCGCGATTTTGCAATCATCGTCAGAGCTCCTGAGGAAAACTGTTAACAAGACAAGTATCGGGTAACGTGTGCAAAAAGTCAAGCATAAAAGCATGTAAATTTGCATGCTGTTTTAGCTGTAGAGCTTCAAGTAGCTCGAGCGACCGAGATTTTCAGGGAAAATCACCAGATTTGGTCCCCGCTGGTCCGTTGCGCTCTGCACCTGCAGCGCCTCAAAATGCAAGTCAAATGCAGCCTGTCCGATCATCTGCGTTAATGGGGAGGTACCCGCCGCAACCTCGCCGCGCCAGTCTGATTCGAGCATTCTTGCCTGGGAGATTTGAAGCTTCTGACGAACAGCACCGTCCGTTAAATTGAGCACGCATACTAACTGGACTTCAATTCCCACCATCAACCGCGGAAGTGCAGCGTGAACTGGCCAGTTGTAGTAGCGATGCAGGGCAAAAGTTTCAGCCAGCGCAGCTTCAGGCGTCATTGAGCAGTAAACCGCTGCGGTCCCTTTTAAGTTCCAACGTCCGCCAGCTTTAGAAGCACCCATCCCGGATAGCACTTCGCGTTCGCCGGCGTAGCGTGGACTTGCAGTGCGTTAGTCGATGGAACTAAACGGTTTGCCTTCAATGTGACTCAGCCGTTTCCTAATCGTCTCAACTGAAAAACTACTTGTCATCAGTCGAACGCCCCGAGTTGGATGCTAATCCAGCTAGCGGGACATGCTTTGAGAGCCTTGCAATCACCCCCTCGTTCCCTGGTCGATCGGCGACATTGATCGTTTCATGAGGATCCGTTTGGTAGTCGTAAAGTTCCGTCGCAACCACTTTGTCTCCTCCACGCTCCCGCCAAGCCGTTAATCGATAACGAGAATCGCGGATGCTGTAGCCCATTAGTTGACCGAGCTGCCGGCCGCCCGCCCGCGGATACTGACTGATCGCCACTTTTTGCGCCTCCGCATTTGGGTTGTCAATGAATGGCTTGAGACTAAGGCCGTCTAAACCCGCAGGAATCGCAAGTCCGCAGAGCTCAGCAAGCGTGGGGTAAATGTCGACGAACTCGACCGTCGCATCGCAGCGTTTGCCTGCACTCGCTTGTTGGGGCACCGCGATGATGAGTGGCGCACGGGTTGCCATTTCAAAGTTCGTATGCTTGTGCCACAGTCCGTGATCGCCAAGCTGCCAACCGTGATCGCCCCAGAGAATGACGATGGTGTTGTCCGCTAGACCCTCTGCTTGCAGGGCATCAAGAAGCCGGCCAACTTGTGCGTCAAGGTAGGAAGCACTTGCGTAGTATCCATGCCGCAGCGTGCGCGCAAAATCAACCGGAATAGGATTCGCAACCGGAACGCCACGGTAGTTATGCAACTCGCCATTGGTATGACCGGAGAACTCTGGTGCACCTGTTGGTAATGTCAACGATGCCGGCTCCGGAATCTCCGCCGGATTATACAAGTCCCAGTATTTTTTCGGAGCAACAAATGGCAGGTGCGGTTTGACGAATCCGACAGCCAGGAAGAATGGTTTTGTCTGCGCTTTCAGACTGCCTAAGCGACGTATGGCTTCAACTGCGGTAGCGCCATCGGGCAGTTGATCGTCGTCTTTGGGGCTCACCTCAAAGGCTGGACCAGCCTTCTTTTTATTTGCGGCTGCATTGCGAGCTCCGGAGCGTTTGAGGTTCCGGCGGTTCGGATCCGTTCCGTTCTCAGACGCCCCATTCTCAGACGCAGAAGAATACTCCTTCACCGTCGACTGGAACGGTTGAGTAATGCGTTTAGTCCAGTCCAGCGGATCTGTGTCAACAGTTCGGCCGGTCGCATACCAGTGCGGTTCGCTCCATGATCGCCCATCTTCAAACCCCCCGTGAAAAATCTTCCCCAGCGCTGCGCAGTGATATCCGTTGGCTTTGAAGTGTTCGGAGATCGTGACGCAATCGGGTAAGGCAACACGAAAGTGCGTCTCGAGATCCCAAACTCGTGTTGCATCTGGGCGACGCCCTGTCATCAACGAACTGCGCGAGGGACTGCACACCGCCTGCTGACAATACGCGTGATGGAACACCGTACCGCGTGCCGCAAGGCGATCCAAGTTGGGAGTCTTGACGACCGCGTTGCCATAACAACCCATCTCTGGTCGGAGATCATCGACCGCGATGAATAGAACGTTCGGACCAGCCGCTCTGATAGAGTTCGGGCTCAACAGTACCGCAACCAAAAGTAGCGTTAGGTATCTCATGATAGAAGTTCACTTTCTCGCGACGAATTTTCTTTAAGGTAAGATCCGCTGACTCAGCGGCCATTATAGCTTGTCAATTATTTGAATCTTCAGGCAACGAAAAACGCCAGCTAGCGACTTTCAGGTCGCAAACGGCGCGATTGTGTTTTTCGTGGAAGCGAACGGGCTAGCGGCAGTAGCGTAACATGGCACCACTCCCGCTGCACAAAAGTCGGTCAAGTAAGTTGCGTTGGTGACCAGGAAAAAAGGAATATTGCCAAGGCAAGAACGGAAACAATCTCTGCGATGTGGCACTCATCAAAGAATGGGCAAGGATAGCGGCAAAGAATAATCCAGACGTGCAGATTTATCTTTACGCACGCTGGCTATGGGTGACGAGCGGCGATAACGGCCTGCCCTTCAAAAGTGGATGACTTCGCGGTACGGTACAAGGCAACGCATTCAAACGGTTTGGAAAAAACGGCTCCTAACCCCTTCACTACCCGCGTTGTTTTAGCATCGCGTCGTGAGTCGCGTACTTGTAAAGATCGCCGAGCGTTGGGTAGTTGAAGCAAACTTGGTGAAACAGAGCAGCGGTGGCCTTCATAGTCATGGCGAGCAGTCCGAGATGGACTACTTCAGTGGCCTGCTCACCCATCACATGGACGCCTAGAAGCCGCATGTCTTCGCGATGAAAGAGAAGCTTTAGAAAGCCAAGCTGGTCACCGATGATGTCGCCACGCGGGATATCTGCGTACCGACAACGGCC
>JANPLP010000248.1:0-3080 GCA_031426595.1 Planctomycetia bacterium
AAAACTCGGAGGCCACCTCAATCGCAAGCGAGACGGGCGGCCAGGTTGGATAACATTGTGGAGAGGTTGGATGCGACTTAACGACCGTGTCGAGGGTGCCCGAGCGGTCAAACAAAGAATAAAATGTGCCTAAAACTGAGCCCAAGCCTCAGGGCGTGCCAACCCAAAATTGAGCTGTAACGCTGGACTAGTGTTGGCCGATCCACTTAGAGGTGCAGTCGTACAGTGAATTACCTTTCGCACGCTTACAGGTTCTTGCAAGATCCTTATTTTGTGGCTGGAACATCGCTGCCGGATTGGATGAGCGTCGTGGATCGGCGGAATCGGGCTCGCAGTCAAGCGGCAGAGCGGATTTTGGAGGATGAAGATCCGCGCGTCGTTTCGCTGGCGCGGGGGGTGATGCAGCATCATTATGATGACCGTTGGTTTCACCAGACAGAGCACTTTGCGATGCTCAGCGCACGATTTGCGGTCGAGCTTCGCAAGCTGTTAGTCGGCGAAAGTGGCCATCAAGCCGGTTTTGTGGGGCATATTGTGGTCGAACTGCTGCTTGACTCGGTACTCAGCGACGACAATCCCGACTATCTTATGGGTTACTATGCGGCTATCGAATCGCTCGATGTTCAGTTCGTGCAATCGATTGCTAACCGGGTCTGCACAAAGCCCTTCGACGCGCTCGGGATTCTGATTCCGCGGTTCGTTCAAGAGCGGTTTTTAGCGGATTACACAGCAGATGACCGCTTGTGGATGCGGCTGAATCATGTGATGCGCCGAGTCGGTTTGCCGCCGTTGCCCGAGTCGGTTGTCATGTGGCTGGCCAGTGCTCGGGTGCGAGTCCGCGAAGCCGCTCACGAATTGCTGACTGAGCCCAAAAACAATCAAGCCTCGATTTGAATCAACCACTTTAGACCAGGAGAGACCCAGTGAAATTTGGCATGAACCTATTGTTATGGGGCGGTGAACTCAACGACAGCATGTTGCCGACGCTTGAGAAGCTGAAGTCTTATGGTTACGACGGCGTGGAGCTACCTATTTTCAATCTGGATCTCGACTATGCAGGTTGGGGAAAGAAACTAGACGACCTGGGTCTGCAAAGAACGGCCGTTACAGTTCGGAATGTCGAAGACAATCCCATCAGTTCCGATGCGGCGGTGCGAGCGAAAGGTGTCGAACTGAATAAGCGGACTCTGGATTGTTGTGCAGCGGTCGGAGCACAGACACTGGTAGGCCCGTATCATTCAGCGATCGGTCATTTCTCGGGAGTTGGGCCTACGAAGGATGAATGGAAATGGGGCGTTGAAAGCATGCGAAAAGTGGCAGAGCATGCGGGCAATGTCAAAGTGATGCTGGGTGTTGAAGCGTTGAATCGCTTCGAGTGTTATTTTTTAAATGCGCATGCGGATTCGGCCAAATTCGCTCGGGAAGTGGATCATCCGTCGTGTCGGATTATGTACGACACGTTCCACAGTAACATTGAAGAGAAAGACATCGGCAAGACTTTGCATGGCATTAAGGATATGTTGTGTCACATACACATCAGTGAGAATGATCGCAGCACGCCGGGCACTGGCAATATTCGCTGGAAGAAGAACTTTGAAGCGCTCGGTGAGATCGGCTACAACGGATGGCTGGTCATTGAAGCGTTTGGATTGTCGCTGCCTGAATTGGCTGCGGCGACGAAGATCTGGCGAAGGATGTTCGAAGACGAATTGAAGTTGGCCAAAGACGGGCTGGCATTTATGAAGGAGCAGGTCGCTAAGCACTGCAAATCCAAGTAAGTGCCAACGGTATGAGTTGATTGCTGCCGCTAAAATCCGACTTTAACAAACAGGTGTGTTATGCGTAAACCAAATTTGTGCTGCGTTCTATGTATGGCTGTGTTGAGTCTTGCTAGGTCGCAAGCCGCGGCGCAAGTCCCGGTTACGATCACACCTGATGTGGTGTACGGTCACAAAGATGGTATGGCGCTGACGTTTGATGTCTTCACGCCGAAAGAAAAAGCCAACGGGATCGGCTTGCTATTTATGGTCAGTGGCGGATGGGTGTCGAATTGGTCGGAGCCTACGAAGTTGCAGCCGATGATCCAGCCTCTGTTGGAATCCGGTTACACAGTGTTCGCTGTGCGGCACGGCAGCAGTCCGCGCTATGTGATCCCTGAGATCGCGGTGGATGTTCGCAGTGCGCTCAAGTTCATCCATTCACATGCGGGCGATTACAAAGTTGCGCCCGCGAAGTTGGGCGTATTCGGCTTTAGTGCCGGCGGACATCTTTCGTTGTTGTTGGGAACGATGACCAACGATAAGAAAGGGAGCGAATCGCCGCATGTCGCTGCTGTTGTCGCCGTGTTTCCGCCGACGGATTTGGGGCCGTATGTTGCGTTGGACAGTCCGCGACGCGAACAGTTTCCGGCGTTGAAGTTTGATCCCGCTAAGGCCAGCGATTACTCGCCGCTGTTGCATGTCACTGCGGATGATGCGCCGACGCTATTAGTTCATGGCGACAAAGATGAACTGGTTCCTATCTGGCATAGCCAAAAAATCGAAGTCGCTTTTGCGGAAGCGAAAGTACCAGCCGAGTTGATCACGATCGAAGGGGCTGCCCACGGATTCAACGCTGATGGGAACAAGCGGATGGTGAAAGGGATGGTCGAGTGGTTTGATAAGCACCTAGCGAAAGCTGCAGATTAAGGGATCTATAATTGGCAAAAAGATGTTGAGCAAAAAAATGAGAGATCGCTTTTTTGCAGTTTCATTCTTTTGCGATCCATATTTTTGCCGCTCTGTATTTTGCGGCACTTCAGGACTTCTGGCGGTGGGTAGTCGATGAGGTTTAGATCGTGTCGTTTGGTTTAAATTTCACAGAGACGACGTGGAGATGGCAGAAAGATGTTGAGCAAAAAATGAGGGACTGTTTTTAACAGCTTAATTTTTTTGCGATCCATATTTTTGCCGCTCTGCATTTTTCGCCACTTCAGGACTTCTGGCAGTGGATAGTCGATGTGGTTTAGATCTCGTCGTTGGTTTAAATTTCACAGAGACGACGTGGAGATGGCAAAAAGATGTTGAGCAAAAAAATGAGGG
>JANPLP010000249.1:0-1808 GCA_031426595.1 Planctomycetia bacterium
CATCCTTTGGTGTTGCGTTGGCATACGAGTCAACTGATGAGCCCTTACCACGGATCAAATAAGCCCCCGCAGCCACTTGAGGCAACTTTGACTGGCCTGGTTACCAGCTGGGATCCCGGAATGGGATTCGGCAATCCTTGGAACGGATGGCCTAAGATTGGAGTCGACGAGCCACGGAACTTTCATCCGTATACGATGCCGTATTTTTCGCATCAGTACTGGTTTCGCGAACGATGCTGGAACTTGAATCTCACCGAGCAGCAGTTCACCGCGAGACTTTCCAGACGGCTCTTCGATGCAGACATGCCAGCGGAATGCATTGATGTGTATCTCGAACTGGCTGCGCTGTGCCCGCAACCTTCTCGCGCAGATCGCGACGCTATCGCGAGGATGCAAGCATTCGTTCGGAATCATGCTGACCAGGGCACACTACGGAACCGTGACACTTGGAGTCGAATGCAGGAAGCGCTCGATGGCATCAAGGCGAGTTCCATACGCTAGTTCGAACACGGGACGGCTCAGTATATCGCGTCGTCCGCCGAAGTTGGTCTCGATGCGATCAGTGCCGCGCGCGTCTTCGCAACGCTTTACCTGGTCTTGCGCTCGAATAGGTAACTTCCTATTGGGGCGTGCGAGTATAACAGTTGCAGCCACCATCTCGATTCGAAAACACGGACGCCAACACGCGGTGTGAAAAACCTGCCTCCCCGCCCGCCCCTTTGGCTTTGCACCACTCGGCCAGGGCTTCCACTGGTGAGCCCCAACGCTTTGCGATACGATATCACCAGCCGCGAACCACTTTCACCCCAACTTTTGCTGGTGTGGAGTCAGACGGCACTCGCCCTGCAAAAATTCTGTTTTTCATTCGAAAAACGCCTGCCCTCGTAGCTCAGTTGGATAGAGCAACGGATTTCTAATCCGTCGGTCAGAGGTTCGAATCCTCTCGGGGGTGCTTGTTATTTTGTGTGACGCGAATGGACGCGGCTTTAGGGTTGAGACTTCTCTGCTAGATCAGAACTCGTGGTGGTGATTCCCGAGGTGGTTACTGAATTTGAAATGAAAAAAGCTGCCAGTATCGCGATTCGAGATCGGACGCTGGCAGCTTTGTAGGACCCTGACTTACTTAAGTTTCGACTCGCGTGCAACGCCGGCGCCGCTTTTTGGAGAGCGGACTGGGGTGATGCGGACGCTTACGTCGGATTGGTTAGCCGCGATGAGCGGCTGTCAAATAACTAGCTTTACTGACCATCGATTTGTGCGCCTTACGCTTGTACCATCGCGTTGCGTGCGGGCAGAGCGTTGACGGCTTAACAGCAGAAATAACGTTTAGTTCCTCCTCTGTTTAAGACTCAGGTCGATCGTAATAGGACGCTTGAGCTGGCTTGTGCAGCCTGGGAACTCACTTCGGTTGCTCGGAAACAAACACTTGTAAGCTTCGGTAGGTCAGAGGGACTTGTCGATTGGCAGGGGCCAGAGGGCCATCCAAATTGGGATAGATATCCTTTGGAGACTCCGCGGCCGTATCAATCAACTGGCACCATCGCACTCCTCGCACCTGTTCTGGCAAGTGGAACTTCACGGATTCATGAGTGCCGTTAAACAGCAACATTAAATCGCGTCCAGTCCCTTCCGGATCGTCATGCTTGGCTGGTGCAGGCAACCAACATACGAGCGAACCGGCTGGCTTCTCCCACTTGACCGGTAGGCCGAGGTGGTTGAACCAATTCACATCGGGGATACCGCGTGAATCGAAGGGTCGACCCGTTAAAAATCGAGTGCGGCGCAAAGTCGGCTGACTCTTACGTAAC
>JANPLP010000250.1:0-4043 GCA_031426595.1 Planctomycetia bacterium
GCCACTTTACCATCATTCGCTTGGAATCGATATCAGCGACCTGGAGATTGAGAGACTCGTCGAGTCGAAGTCCGAGCGTGTATGTCGTCCAGAAGTAGGCCTTCATTCGGAGCGTAGTGCATTGGGCGATGATCCGATGCACATCTTGGATGGTAATGAGTTGCCTGACAGCCCGCAGATAGCCAGCGTGAGTACGCTGAGCCATTCCGCACAAAACGAGGTCATCGGCCATGGCTTGGTAGTACTTTCCGGAGAAGAAGGCCGAGATCTTCTTTGGGTTAGGGTTGGGTCTTGCATTGGACACGAATAGAGCTCCTCATAGAAAGGGAAGTGAAAGAAACATCAACCCTTGAGGATGAACAGTCGGAAGAAATCTGCTAGACTCTGATGTCGAGATGGTGTGACAACCCACCCGACACGGCGTCACTCCAGCCCCGCCGCATAGCGGCTTACTTGAACCAAACGATGGACACGAAGGGCTCGGTCACCCGGCCCTAACTTGCGTTGAGATCACTCCTCGCCCTCGGTCATCGCGTGCCGTTCGACAGAAAGAGATTTTCGATCTGCCATGAGAAACGCCGAACACGCTACGCACGTCCTGTTTTGGTTGCTTATGCTTGCAGTTCTGTCCTCTGCGAGGTGTGATTCCAGGCCAACCATGACTCATGTTGTTAATCCACCAGTGAACGTTAACATTGGAGACGAAGTGTTTCATGCGGACAGCAAGATTGGGAATGTTGTAGGTATGTCGATAGATACGGATAACTGCTATGTGACAACAGCCGTTGATGACTCAAGATTCGATCGGATTCGCGATCTTCACTATTCATGTCAAGAAGCTGGCAAACTTCAACTGAAGTCCGGCCTTGATCCAACCTGGGAGGGCGGGGGACATTCTTCAACTGCTCGCGGCAAGCTTCCGTACGGTAAAATCCTCCGAACAAAACCATAACTGACGAACCAAAGGGATGCAGCTAAGCCCTCGGTCGACCGGAAATCTTTGTATCATTGTAACTTCCTTGGGTTAGCTGATCCCGGGCGTTACGTGCAAGACACAGATGTGACTAATCCATACCAGGCAACTGACAATACGAATGCATCGGGAAGTACATTGACCCGTGCTTCCGTTAGTTGGATTCCGCTCACACTTTTGACATTCGCGGGATTGATTCTTGGGACGATGGGTTACATCGCAACAGCAATCATTCTAGAAAACCGCCATGTTGAATCAGAACCGGTGTTGAGCTACGGACAACAGGCTGGCTTGATTTCAGCGCCACTTTGCGAGATTATGTGTGCTATGATTGGAATGAGCTTCGGCCTAGTAGTTGGGCGACAAGCGTTTTTCGGGACGGTGACATTGATTGTTACTGGTTGCCTTGGCGGCTTGATCGTGAATTTAATGTGGTCAGATCAAATTGCTCAACACGGACGAGATTATTCGGAAATCGTGCTATACTACCCTCCAATGAGTGTTGCGATCGCCAGCCTGTTGATTGCAATTCCCTCAGGGTTTGTTGCGTACCAACGACGCAAACGAAGCACTTAACAATGTGGTGCGCCGAAGTCGCCGCCGGTGCAGTCCTGACCTTTCGATACGTGGTCCCCGGCGACATCGGTGACCACGGGCGTTCGTCCAAAAGGATTCCTTAATGGCAACAGATCCATACACACCACCGTCCGACGTAAATAGGACGCTTGGATCGCCGCGTTTTCGATTTGGATTGATTCCAGCAACACTGTTGTTTTTTGTTGCCTTCCTAACAGCAGCGTACGGAGCGATCATCGTGCCGAACATTTTGCGAGACGCATCAAAGGGATTTGACGTTCGTTCTTTGGGTAACGCATCTTCATTTCCCGCTTCATTGTTTGGAATCGCAGCATGCTGTGTGTTTGCTGCGCGGTACATCGTGATTGGGAAATCGCGGAGTGCATTTTTGGTCACGCTTCCTGCATTCATATGCGTTTTAGTCCTCTGGCGTATCATTTCAATGTTGCTTCGCTAAAATAATGAAGGACGAACAAAGCGATGCACCGAAGACATCTGAGTCATTTGGTCAATGGTTTTGATGATTTTTGTCAACATTTTTTGAACCTGTTTTTTGCAGGTAAATGCCCGTGAAACGCTAAGTGTTCACGATATCGTTCGCAAGTACACGCCTTTGTTCTTTGCCAAGCAAGCCGAATCGCTCGCTTGGCAAGTGCAGAGCACGCTGACTCGGATCGGGTACTGCCGAACTGCACCGCTGGGGTCGCATGTTTATCATTGCAGCCAATGCGATCATCGCGTAACTGTTTACAACTCGTGCGGTGATCGCAACTGCCCGCAGTGCGCTGGTGCTCGACGAGCGAGTTGGGTCGATAAGACGGCGGGCTTGCTAGTGCGGGACATTCCTTACTTTCAAGTCGTGTTCACGATACCAGATACACTTTCATCGTTGAGTCTTGGCAATCGAAGTGCGCTTTACAGCTTGTTGATTCGTACGGCGTGGGGTTCGCTTAACCATATGATTCGAAAGGAGAATGGTCAGAGAGCGTCAGCGGCGATGGTCTTGCATACTTGGAATCAGAAATTGGAACATCATCCGCATGTCCATGCTTTGGTCGCGGGCGCTGCTCCTTCGCTGGACGGAACGACTTGGGTTCCATGTCGAATGACCAAAGGCACGATTCATGATAAGCCGAAGCCGCTCTTGGTTGATAACAAACGACTTGGGTGGTGTTTCCGCGACAAGTTCTTGGCCGGAATCGAGCGTTTGGTTAAAAAGGGAAGCCTACAAGTAGTCGATATGGACGAACTTGCGAGGATCATCGCGAGCTTGAAGGATCGCGATTGGGTGGTATACATTGAAAGGCCGCCCACGGAAACGAGTTCACCGGAACATGTCTTGAAGTACCTGGCGAGGTATTTGACCGGCGGTCCCATCTCGGACCGTAGAATGCTAGAGGAGTCGAATGGCAAAGTCGCATTCTTGGCAAGAGATGGAGTTGGGAGTAACAAGCAGATCCGAGTTGAACGCACGGGAGTGGAGTTTGTTCGATTGTGGTCGCTGCATATTCTGCCGAAGCGTTTTACAAAGAGCAGGTTCTTTGGTGGATGGAGCAACAACCAGCGTCGTCCGTTTTTGGAGTTATGTGGGAAACTTCGGGCTGCCAGTGGAATGTCTGCCCCAATAACGCAAACGGAAATTGCGAAGCCTTTGGAGGAAAAGAAACCAAAGGTGCAAGCATGTCCGAAGTGCGAGGCGGCGATGGATCTGGAGTCGTCGCAACAGCGGCCAAGCTGGCGAATTCTGTTCATTGGCCCAGAGCATCCCGAATGGTGCGCATGGATGGGATCAGGTTAACGATTGCCAATCACCGATAACCCTCCCCAAGCCCGCTTGCCAATCCAATCCAATCCAAGCCCGTCCGATCGTTTCGTAGGAGTAGGCTGAAAAACGGCCAGTACAATCGCTGCCAGTCGCACGAGCAGAGCGTCGGAAAAAGCGGTATATGAGAGGAAGTTGCCAAAGAGGCAACCGATCTGCTAGACTGTGGCCAAGCCGTGACGAGTGTTCTCGCTAGAGTTCGCACAGGGGCACGGCGAAGCGGCTTAGCCCAACGCTCGATCTATCCCACGGCTCCGCTTCGCTACTCTCAGGATAGAGCGCTATGCGTTCTGGCATACAATCGCAAATGTCGTGCTCGTGCTCAGCGAAACGGTGCTCGTGCTCGTAATCGAATCGAGACAACCGTGACAGAATACCTTTTCGACCACGATCGACTCGACGTTTATCGGCTTTCGATCGAATACGTTTGAATCCTCGCGGTCCTTGGAGGGGCTTCATCCCCATGCACGCGATCAATGGCTGCGCGCTGCCCAGTCGATTCCGCTGAACATTGCCGAAGGTAATGGCAAACGTAGTTTGAAAGATCGAGCGCGGTTTCTGGATATTGCTCGTGGTTCAGCGTTGGAGTGCGCTGCGAATCAAGACTTGCTGGTTGTCTCTGGCGGGATAAATCGAGAGGCGAGTTTCGAACTCAAATCCAAACTGGTGCGG
>JANPLP010000251.1:0-5705 GCA_031426595.1 Planctomycetia bacterium
GGATCGTCGACTTGCGTAGGTACTCGTTAAGCACTTATTAGCGGACTTTAGGACGCCACTGAGCGTTCGGAGCGTCGTTCATGCTGGGTGTTTGATCACTGATCGAAGCCGATCGGACCGCACCTGAACGCAACGAGATCGAAGCCGTAGGTTGATTCGCGTTGGCAGATGCAGGCTGCACCGAGACATCGCTGACTTTGCGAGTCGCTTGACCGCTGCTGGTCACAACTGCAGGTCGGCCCGCTGCATCGCCACTCCCAAATCCGCTCCAGTCGTAGCTAGCCAGTGGTGACTTTTCGCCTGACTTCTTCTCGTCAGACTCTTTACCATTTTCATCCGCAGGCTCCTCATCTGCCGACTCCGGTGCAGTCGCTTGTTCCATTCCAGGCCGCGGCAAGTTGCCTTCGGTCAAAGTGCCCGCTTCAACTGGTCCATTGCTGACCACCGATGGACGAGTGTAACCATAGTCCATGTAGTTCCCAGCTTCACGTTCACGAGCACGTTCTTGAGCATCCCAGTAAGCCTTATCAACCCACTGACCTTCTTGCAGCGACACGCTGTTCAGATCGAGCAAGGAACCTTTGAGGTAGTGGACATTGACAATCGACTTGTTGTATTCGGTTACCGCTTGATGATATTGCGTTTCAGCTTGCGCCCGTCGTTGCTCGGCTCGCAGCAACGAATCCAAAACCTGCGCCAAGTCGGTGACGTTGCCGTCAGCGATCCGTACGTTGTAAATCCGAATTTCATCTTCGTTGGCTTGCCACCAATCAAAGTACTGCTTCATCGAAATGAACGTCGACTCCATGTTTCGCCATGCGTAGGAGAGTTCATGCACGAGGAACAATTCTTTTTCCTTCAGCTCTTCGACACTCTTGCTGACTTGCAAACGACCGCTTTGAATGTTTGCCAACTGGCGACGGGCACCGAAAGCGGGTGGCGTGACCTCTAGTCGAGCACCAAACTCTTGGTAAGCTCCGCCCGTCAATTCTTCCAGAGCAGTTGAGCCAGGGTTCGGGAATCGAACTCCACTGCGATCTGCGTTTGCGAATTCATCGCCCACCCCGACCCAGCGAGCGAAGCCCGTCACATCCACTTGCGGCAGAATCTGATTCTTGGCAGAAACCAATTCCAACTCACGTTGCTTGATTCCCCATTTTTGACGACGCAAGTACACGTTCCGAGTGAGGCTTTCGGCTGTCACATCGCACCAGTTGAATTCAATCCGAGCCAGTGTTGGGTTATCGATCGGGCGAATGAACTGTCCATCGGTTGGGCTCCAGCCCATCTTTTCACGAAGCACTTGTTCACGACCACGCAGACCGCGGGGATCGTTGCCCGGAACGGTAGAACCGTTGAGCGACGCGTGCAATTGACCTTCGAACTGGAACAGCAAAGCGCGAGCTTGTGCTTCCGCTTCAGGAGCTCCATCCGCTCCACCCTTTAGACGAGTTTGAGCCACGCGCCATAGATTAACTGCTGCTTCATGTGCCTTCTTGTTCGAATCGAACGCTCGGTAACCTGCATAAAGATCCCAGTAAGCGTCTTCGACGGCTTTGACCAAGTTCGTTACGTTCCCTTCGAACTCATGCAGCGCCAAGTCTTCGTTGATCCGAGCTAGCACGATTGGAATTCGATTCACTAGCGTACCGCGGCCGCGCATCAACGGGTGAGTCACTTGCAACTCAGCCGCAACGGTGTAGTCAGTGGGCACTGCACGACCAAAGTTCGTCGACCCGAGAATGTTACCGGACGCTGGAATGTTATTGCTGGAGTAAACCGTCGTCGTACGCAGCGTAGCGACACCACCTGTCGCAGTACGCTTCGACAGAGCCGCTTGCGCATTGGCATCGACAGCTTGGAAAAACTGGGGATTGAAAATATTGCCCGCACCGACGTTTCGAGGCCGGTCAGTTGTGTTGTATCCAGCCAGCGCGGAGAACTGAGCGTCAAACTCGCTGAGCGCGTCTTCAATACCGCCTACTTGATTCGACCGAACCGCGCCCCGAATTGGAATACGATTTCCATTATTGTCTATAGCCAGTGGTTGCGTGCTAGCCGTTGACGCCGCAATCGCAGCATCATAAACGCTCGGGATCTGCCCCGGTCCAGCACTCAAAAGTGGCCCCGCGACACTGCCCGACTGTTGGTTGGATCCATTGACCACACGCAGGATTTTTGTGTTCTGCAGCGCGATCGAAATGCAGTCTTCGAGCGTCATGTCCGCAAAGTTATCGGGAAGGTTCGACGGCCCAAAAGGAATTTGGACTTGAGTCGCTTCCGGCAGACTCTCCACTTGAACGTCCGCATACTCGATCGCCATCGCTTGATCGAGGTATTCGCCCAAACCATGGTTTTTTGCGATGAAGAATGGCTGCGTCGGTGCACATCCAGAGATGAACATCAAGCACAGTTGTACGTATGCAGCCCAGCGAACGATTGGTCGGCTCATGGGAGCGAGGTTCCTACCAGTCTGCCACAACTCTAACGCAATCCGCCAAGCACCTACGAGGCACCGACAGTTCCTGCACCGAGCTGCGACCAAACCTAGTTTTAGTCCACACCCGACTACCAATCGCCCACAGGTCTCCCTGAGTCGAGGTTGATAGCAAAATGCGGCTTTTAGAACCCCCCTTGTCCAATAACGTCGTCATGGAGGTAACGAAGATATCGGACACTACGCTTATCGACGACCCAGGCCGCAAACTTTGGCTGATCGTTACAAATTACCAAAAACTTTTCGATGCTAGCAACACGGTCGGCTGGCTCAACTTTTAGAAGCGTTCACCATCATCCCTAAGCGTCGCGCGATCAACCTCTCGCCAACAATTCCATCGGCTCATTCAACTGCGAGTCAGAACTCTGCACTATTCCTAGTGGCGACTTTGCGTTCCGTTACTCAGCCGAAAGAGTTTAACACTAAAATCGACCCCATTAGCACGGACGAATTGAAGTCTATCTGACTCGGTAAGTGAAATCATCGTTATGGAATTTTTTGTCAAGCTGTTCGACACATCAGACTTTCCGCCACGCTGGCATTGCGGCCATTGGACGAGCGAGCACGGGTGGATGCATATCGTTTCCGACATCGCGATTTGGGGCTCTTATTTCTCAATTCCTTGCATCCTGTGGTTTTTGGTAGCCCGCCGACGAAGGCTTCCGTATCGTGGCGTGTTAGCGCTTTTTGGCGCATTCATCTTGTTGTGCGGCACCACGCACTTGATGGAAGCGATCATCTTTTGGTGGCCTGCCTATCGTTTAGCAGGCCTGTTCAAACTTGCGACAGCCATTGTTTCCTGCCTCACAGTCGTTGCCTTGATAAGAAATGCACCATCCGCCTTGGCGATGCGAACGCCGGCTGAACTTGAGGAGGAGATCAAGCTCCGCACAATCGAGCTGACCAAGATCATCGCGGCGTTGGATGCGGAACGAAACTGGTTCAAAACAACCTTGTCCTGTATTGGCGATGCAGTGATAGCCACGGACAGCAGAGCCACGATATCCAACATGAATGGTATGGCGGAGAAGCTCACCGGCTGGACAGAGGTGGAAGCTAAAGGGAAACCGCTTGCAGATGTATTTCATGTCGTCGGCGAGCAGACTCGCCGCACTCTTGATAACCCCGCTTTTCGCGCGCTCAAGCAAGGAGTGACTGTTGGCAAAGGGAACCAAACGTTACTCTTGTCGCGAGACGGTTCCGAGCGAAATATCGATGACAGCGCAGCCCCTATCAAGGATGCGTCGGGTGAAGTGATCGGAGCCGTGCTCGTTTTCCGCGATATCACGTCCAAAGCGCAAGCCGATCGCGAATTGCAGAATCAGCTTGAGCTGACTCGAACCATCACCAGTACACTGTCCACTGCCGTCATCATCGTCGATAACCAGCTATGCTGCACGTTTGCTAACCCGGCTGCGGAACGTATGAGCGGCTATTCGTTTTCTGAACTACAAGGTTTGCCGCTTGCTGAAACGGGATTCTCAACCCCAGTTTCGGCCAATGGCATCGATCACCTAAGTGCTCAAGTAACTTTCTCTCGCGAACTGATTGCGCTTCGTAAGAACGGAGAAACTTATCCCGTACGTGTCAATGCTCAGCCGCTACTTCATGGTGACCGTCAAGCGGGCACGGTGATCGAGATTCGTGATTTGACGAGCGAAAAGCAAGCTGCACTGCAGCTGAAGCAAAGCGCCAACGAATTTCGACAGTTGGCGAACGCGATGCCGCAAATCGTCTGGGCCTCCGGACCCAACGGGACGCTCGACTACTTCAACGACAGATGGTACGAATTCACAGGGCTCGACCGGCAATTGGTTGGGGACTCGAGTTGGCTTCCAATCGTTCATCCTGAAGATGTCGAACGAGCGCGTAAAGGTTGGTATGAATCAGTACACAGCACTTCGCCATTTCAGATCGAATGTCGCTTCAAAGATCGTCGCACCAATAGCTACCGTTGGTACCTTGGCCGTGCGCTGGCGGCGAGAGACCGAAATGGCGAAGTAGCCAGATGGTTTGGTTCTTTCACTGACATCGATGACACGAAACGAACGCAAGTTGAACTGCGCCGCGTCGCAGCTCAGTTATCCGAAGCCGATCGCCGCAAGGACGAGTTCTTGGCAGTTCTCGCTCATGAACTCCGCAATCCATTAGCACCAATTCGTACTGGATTAGAAGTCATCAAGTTATCGGAATTCAATTCTAAAACGACGGCAGAAATTCATGGCACGATGGAGCGTCAAGTCACCCAGTTGGTAACCCTGGTCGACGACTTGCTAGATGTCTCTCGCATTACGCGTGGCAAATTAGAATTGCGTAAGTGCGAATCGCTCATCGATGATGTCATCCAGAGCGCCGTGGAAGCCTGCATGCCGTTAATCAACGCAGCGGGGCATACGTTGCATCTGGAACCATTCGACAAGCGGTCGCGGATTTTGGGAGACCCCCACCGCATCGCCCAGATTATCTCAAACCTGCTGAATAATGCCGCGAAGTACACGCCGGATGGTGGCGACATCTGGTTGAGCGTCTCGATTGATGATGAGCATACGGTTTTTGAAGTTCGCGATACGGGAGTTGGCATCCCTCCCGGGCATACCGATTACATCTTCGAAATGTTTTCGCAGATTGAAGATGATATGCAGAATAGCAAAGCCGGATTGGGAATCGGGCTTACCCTCGTAAAGACTTTGGTATCCATGCATGGCGGCACCATCGCCGTCGAGAGCCCCGGTTTAGGTCACGGAAGTACTTTTACAGTAACCTTGCCCGTGGGTATGGTGAGCAGCGAGCGTCAGAAGATTGCACCGCCTGCTGAACAGCCCGTGCCCTTGCAACTGCGAGTGCTCGTCGCGGACGACAACAAAGCTGCAGCGGGAATGTTGGCGCTCATTCTCAAAATGCAGGGCCATGAGGTGCAAGTTTGCAACGACGGCGTGGAAGCTGTCTTTGAAGCGGAACGCTTTGCGCCAGACGTTTTGCTCATGGATATCGGAATGCCGAATCTGGATGGCTATGGCGCGACCAAAGCGTTACGATTAGACGGCTCGCTCACTCCGATTATCGCGCTCACGGCCCACGTTCTCCAGGAAGAACGCGACCGCGCACTTTCACAAGGCTTCAACGGCTTTTTAACCAAACCTTTGGAACGCAAAATTTTGGTGCAGACTCTGGCGCAGTACCGTCCTTAGGGAGCCGACGGAGTTTAAGT
>JANPLP010000252.1:0-9136 GCA_031426595.1 Planctomycetia bacterium
CGTCTATGCGATTGCCAGTTATTTGTATAATGCGTTCAGCATTTCGTCCGAAACCGGGCAACTGCAAGCCATCGCGGGCCTGCTCATCTTCCCCGAAGCAGTGCTCTTTCTACAGCGAAAAAATCTACGAGTCTTTGAGCAACTAGCGATTTTCTTGTTGCTCGAAATCATGGTCGCCGCGCTGGTGAACGACAACCTTCTATTTGGAATTCTGCTTCTGCCCATTGTCCTGCTATGGGTTTCCTCGCTGTTTCATTTTTCACGATACGCCACGTTGGTGAATATCGCACCGAACATCGAAGTCCCCATGCCCAAACTAGCCGAGTTGCTGTACGCGAGATTCGTCAAGTCAATTATGGGTGATGAAAAAACCAAACCGGTCGTCGAATCGCGTTTGCAAGTTTCTCTATCAACTAGTAATCAGCTGGAACGACGGCGCCTGTTTCAGTCAATCCCGCTAGGTGTTGGTGCGATTGCTTTTTCCGCGATGTTCTTCTACTTCCTGCCCCGTACAACAACCGGCGGATACAAACCCAAGTTGGGCAATCAAGTCAAAGTTGGCCTTCCCAACACACTGACCCTCGGCCAAGTGGGGCGAGCCCTACAAGATCCAACACCCGTGATGCGTATCAAGCTGACCGATGAATCTACCAAAACTGCCTATGCTGTCCCTGAAGGTCCTTACATTCGCGCTCGTGTGTACGATCAGTTTCGTCGCATCGACGACTCAACACGATGGTATCTCACCCCCACAAACTACACCAACCCACTTCCCGATTTCAGTCGACTCACTTCCGATTCCATTCGGATACGTGACCGGGTACGCGTCGAATTCGATCTGCTACCCAGTTGCCAAATTGATTCGTTCACACTGCCCCCCACGTTTTCGTCACCAGGTACTCGAGCACCAGTAGGTAAAATCAACTCTTACAGTCAGCTATTCCACGTTGAGCAACGACAGGAGGACGACGATCACCACTCGCAAGCCTACACGCTCGGCAGCACCGGATTTGTTGATGGTCGGCAACTTGACATTACCCCCATCATGCCGATTCGGGACGCAGATGATATCTCCCGATTTCTGCTGCCATATATGGATGTACTCACCAGCATCATCCCACCGCGCGAGCCGCGATTCTTCCCGCGTGAACCTTTGCCTGACCCAACCTTGACGTTTGCAATCACAGATCAACTTCGCACCCGCATTCTCAGCGAAGCGAATGTTGCGGAAGGCGAAAACCTGGCGGTCGCCAAAGCTATCGAAAGGTACTTCGTCGAATCCGGCGAATTCAAATACTCGCTGGACCTGACCGGTGAAATTGCTCCAGACCTGGACCCAATTGAGGACTTCGTAAGCAACCACCGCGCGGGTCACTGTCAGTTTTTTGCAGCCACGATGATGATCATGCTCCGCCAAAGCGCTATTCCAGCCCGCATTGTAGGCGGTTACAAGCCTCGCGAATTCAATTCACTCGGGAACTATTTTCACGTCCGACAGAAAGATGCTCATACCTGGGTCGAAGCGCGCTTCACCACCCGCGAACTCAAGGGCACTGCTTACGAACAATACACTACACCGAACTCCGATTACTGGATTCGTTTCGATCCAACCCCCAGTGGCGACGGTTCAGACGATGTCGTCGAGCAACCCAACCGCATCAAAGATTACGCCGACAAACTTTGGAAAGGCTACGTGCTCGAAGGTCGCGAACTAACCGACGACAAAAGCCTCTATGCACCCGCCGCAACCAAGAGCAAGGACATGTACGCTCAACTCGCCGCCCAGTGGAAACAGCTTCGAGAGGCGCTAGCAACCGGAAAATTTGAAGCTGAGGCGGGTTCGATCGGGTTCGCATGGCCCCTCGCCGCCGTCGTTACGACCGTCGGCATCGGCTTCGTACTGATGTGGCAATTAATCATTAACTTGCCAACATTTGCTCCCAAGCTCGCGAAGAAAATTGGACTCCGCTCCCGACGATCCGATTTCAACCAAGAATTCTTCTCGCGCTGCGTTCGCATTCTGCGACCCTTCGGATTCGAACGCGACGATTCGCAAACTCCACAAGAACTCACCCGAGAGGCGGCCGATTATCTCGCAAAGGAAAGAGGTGTCGCTGCCTCCGGTGAATGGTTGGCACAACTCACTCGGCTCTACTACAAGATACGCTTCGGCAACGGTCAAGCTCTCAGCGACCAAGACAACGCCGACATCCATATCGCGCTGAAAAACCTTGAAAACTCGGTCGCTAAATTGCCCGCCTCTAAGAACTGATTGTCAACGCTGCGTTTCCGATCACTATCAACTCGGCCGCCACTATCCGCCAAGCCGTCTGTAGAATTGCAGATTTCTGAAAGTTATCATTGTGCCCCCAACCGCCACGGCCGACCCTGAACAAATCCTGCGATCACTTTTTGGACTAAACGCGTTCCGTCCAGGTCAAGCGGCAGTCATCAATCGTTTGCTCGCGGGCAAATCCGCCGCGGCCATCTTCCCAACCGGGGGCGGCAAATCCCTCTGCTATCAACTCCCCGCCGTCTTGCTTGATGGCCTAACAATCGTGGTCTCGCCTCTCTTGGCATTGATGAAAGATCAAGTTGAACAACTGGCGTCGCGAGGCATTGCCGCGGCGCGTCTCGATTCTTCACAGTCACCCGCCGAAGCAAGAGCGGTCATGCAAGCCGTTCGCGCAGAGGAATCGAAGATGTTATTCGTCGCCCCGGAACGTTTTTTCAACGAACGCTTCCGAGAGTTCATCAACGGCCTGCACGTTTCTCTGTTTGCAATCGACGAAGCCCACTGCATCAGCCAATGGGGACACAGTTTTCGACCCGACTATTTGAAGCTGGCGAGAATCGCGCGTGAACTAAAGGCCGAACGCATCCTCGCACTGACCGCCACCGCCACACCAGCCGTGCTGGATGACATCTGCCGCGAGTTCTCCATCGAGCGATCATGTGCAGTGCAAACCCCTTTTTATCGATCCAATTTGATGCTGCGATACACACCCTGCACCGTTGCCAATCGCAATGCAACTTTGATCAAACGATTGAAGAAACCCGAGTTGCCGGGACCGACGATTGTGTACGTAACGTTGCAGCGAACAGCCGCCGAAGTCGCCTCGCTGCTTGAACAGCAAGGCCTTGCCGCCCGCGCCTACCATGCCGGACTCGAAGACTCAATTCGCAACGATGTGCAAGATTGGTTCATGAGCTGCGAAACGGGGATCGTGGTCGCTACCATCGCCTTCGGAATGGGGGTCGACAAGTCAAATGTTCGCAACATCATTCACTACAACCCACCCAAGTCGATCGAAAACCTCGCGCAGGAAATCGGACGGGCTGGACGCGACGGCGATCCTGCCATCTGCGAAACACTCTTGGTTCCTGAAGACCGCGTGGTGATCGAGAATTTTCCGTATGGAGACACGCCCAGCGTCGCAGCAGTGAGAAGATTGGTCGAACTGCTGCGCGGCCAACCCAAAAACTTCTTCGTCAGTTACTACGCGCTGGCTTTCGAAACCGACATGCGTGAGTCAGTCGTGCGGACATTGCTGACTTACCTCGAGTTGCAAGGAGTGCTCGAGTCCACCGCGCCTCGCTACGAATGCTACAAATTCAAACCGCTAACTTCATCAGCTCAAATGCTGCAGAAACTCGAGGGCGAGCGTCGCGAGTTTGCCGCGTCAGTCCTCGCTCTTACGGTCAAAAAGAAAATTGGCTTCGAAATTAGTCTCCCGCAAGCCGCAGATCGACTGAAGTGCGAACGTTCACGCATCATCAAGATGCTCGATTACTTCGCCGACCAAGGTTGGATTGAACTGGATGTAAGCGGTTTAGTGCACGGCTATCGAAAGATTGAACAATTGGCTGAACCAGAACTCTTGACACAAGAACTTTACCAATACACGCTTGAACGAGAAATCGGTGAGTTAGCGAGGCTGGAAGAAGTGTTCGAGCTCATGTGCTCCGACCGCTGCCAATCTGCAGCCATCGCGGAACATTTTGGGCAACCAATGAACGACGGCTGCGGCCACTGCTCAGTATGCGATGGTCACGCAATTGGCGCTCTGCCCGAACCGGTCTTTCAACGCGTTGGCGATTCTGCCCTGACCGCGATACGCAATCTCTCCAAGCAACATCCCGATGCGCTCGGCGACGCGCGGCAACAAGCCAGGTTCTTATGCGGACTGAATTCACCGAAACTTTTTCGCAAACGCTTGACCCAAGATCCTCACTACGGATGCTGCAATGACGTCCCATTCGATCGCATCTTAGAAGCGTTGCTGTAATCCGAAGTCTCTTCAATCCTAAACTCCCAAAATTTACATGCCCAGCGCACCGCAGACTATCGAAGTGATCCACTCCAGCAACAACCCTAGTTCGTCACTCATTGATTCCACAAGTCGCACTCCCATAAGTCGGCTGATCTTCACCGCTGCTGCGTTCGCCTTCGCGTTGGTGCTCATTGGATTTCTGTTCGCAGGCAAAAGCGGCGCTGAAAAGACCATCATCCGATTGATTCAACCCATCGGCGCTGGCTGGCTAGGCTTCACCGCGTGGTGCATTCACTATACGCTCCGGCACCGTGGGCGACGGTCGATAGCGCCATGGACTATTTGGATGGCAATCATGCTTCTTACCACCTCGCCCTTTGCAGGTTGGTGCTTGCAGACTTTAGAGTCGAGCGTCGAGAGCTATCAACCGCAGGTCGGCGGCAAGCTGGCCGCTGTGGTGGTCTTGGGTGGCGGGACGCGGGAGGGCCCCAAGCGCGCCGAGGTGGCAGCCGCTGGCGATCGAGTCCTGTACGCCGCTCAGCTCTATCATCAAGGACTCACAGCGCGTCTGATTACTACCGGCGATGCGACACCTGGAATCTCGCGCGATACCAGCTCACCGCGCGAACACACGATCGAGATTTGGACCAAGCTCAACATTCCACTCGACGCGATCGGTAGCTTGCAAGGACAGAATACCTACCAGGAACTGCAGAGCTTAAAAGCGATCTTTGACCAGTTCCAAGGTGGCCGCGTCGGCTTGCTCACCAGCGCGCTCCATCTCCCTAGAGCCATGCGTTTGGCAAAAGCTCTTGGAGTGGACGTGGTCCCGCTGGCCGCCAACCACGAATCGAGCGCCACCCCCTTAACTTTTCTAGACTTCATTCCCAGCGCCGGTCCCTTGAATCAACTCGCCGCTTGCCAGCACGAATTCATGGCTTGGTTCGTCGGACGCTAACAAAGCGCTTACGGCAGCTCAATTCAAGGTGCCGATGAATTCACGGTGCCGATGAATCGCTCGGCGGCGGCAAATCAGTAGCTGGCACAGTCACCGATGCTTCAGCAACTTTCGCTTTCGGTCCGCGGACTTTGACAAAGCCCGACATGGCCACAATGACAGCCGCTAAAAGAACGATCAGTTTCAACCACTTTTCACGACCCGCGCGCATCCCTTCGAAAGCGGCTGAACGACCGACAAGCACCGAAGCGATGAAGAAAATCACAAACGCCAAAATGATTTTCGTCCCCAGCAGCGCGTGATAGAGTCCATCCCCTTTGTGCAACGGCATTTGCTGGAAATAGTTATAAAAACCGGTTACTAAAAAGAGCAGGATACCAGCATGAATAAATCGCTTCCAAGTCGAGTTGATCAATCCGCGCAACCTTGCATGCTGATCGTCGCTCAATTGTTTTGCAGCAGGGAGCAGCACGAAGACCATGAACACAGTACCGCCGATCAGTGCAATCGCGGTCGAAATGTGCACGATGCGTGAAATGACATTGATCAAAAGTTGGATATCCACTCAAAATCCCCTATTTCTTTCGTTGGCGGTCTGCTCTGAATCTGCTCAGCGGTCAATAACTGCCGTAGCGGATTTCGTTAGAAACTCGTTTCACAAGTGTTCTGGCGAAGCCCATTGAGGCGGCGGACAGTTATTTCCTGCTCGATGCTTGGCGGTTGTATTGCGTCGGTCCCAAGCGGCGAGATCGCATTAGACGACACGATAGCGAACCCGTCCAGTCGCCTAACTCTTCGAAGAAGCGACCAAGATCTTTTGTGCGGGACGAATCAGCGTGCTAAACTAAAGGTCCCACCACCGCACTGATCATCGGTCAACCCTCTACCGAGTCCCGCCATGCACACCCCTCCCCAATTGCTTCGTCGAAAACTGCTCTGCGATATGGGGCTTGGTTTCGGCAGCATCGCTCTGTCTGCCATGCTGCACCGCGATAGCGCCCAAGCGGCGACTCTGAACGACCGTATCGCCAAAGCAAAAAGCGTGATCTGGTTGTTCATGATCGGCGGAACCAGCCACATGGAGTCGTTCGATCCGAAACCCGCGCTCAACAAATACGCTGGCAAGACGATCGACGAAACACCCTTCGCCGATGTACTCAAGTCACCGTACTTGGCAAACGAACGAGTGGTGTTTCCAGACCCAAACAACGGGTTTATTCGCAACGAACTCTATCCTTTGCAAGTCGGCTTTCGCAAGCATGGTCAGAGTGGTTTAGAGATCAGCGATTGGTGGCCCAACGTGGCGCGGCACGCCGACGATCTCGCGCTCATTCGTTCCATGTGGACCGAAGACAGCAACCATGGCGCGCAACTGCAGTTTCATACCGGTCGCCATCGCGTCGAAGGTTTCTATCCAACCATCGGTTCCTGGGTCAACTATGGTCTCGGTACACTTAACGACAACTTGCCGCAGTTTGTCGTGATGGGAACTCCTGTGGCCGATTGTTGCGGAGGGATGGAGGCTCATCGCGCCAATTACCTCGGTCCACAATACGACGGCATTCCACTGAAAGTCGATCCCAAGGATCCGCTTCCCTACGCCAAGCCACCGCAAGGCATCTATCAGCAAGAACAAGAAGCGGAGTTTAAACTGCTGCTTGAGCTAAACCACTTAACCGCGGACCAGTATCCAAACGATCCCACCATCGCGGCACGAATCAAATCCTATGAACTCGCCTTTCGTATGCAAACCGCCGTGCCCGAAGTGGTCGATTTCAGCCGCGAATCTCAAGCTACGCTCGACCAATATGGTGTCGGCGCAAAAGAAACTGACGAATTCGCTCGCCAAATGCTGACCGCGCGACGTTTAGTTGAACAAGGCGTGCGATTCGTGCAAGTTTATCACGGTAGCAATGGCGGAGCCGGACAGTGGGACGCGCACGCCGGCTTGAAGGATAGTCACTCGAAACTGTGCAAACAAGTCGACCAACCTATCGGCGCACTTCTCAGCGACTTGAAGCAACGCGGGATGCTCGACGAAACTTTGGTGGTCTGGGCGAGCGAATTTGGTCGTACCCCCGGCTCCCAAAATTCCAACGGACGCGATCATCATCCGTACGGCTTTACCGTTTGGATGGCTGGCGGCGGTATCAAAGGGGGCATTGCCCACGGCGCAACCGACGAGATCGGCTTCCATGCAGCCGAAGATCGGCATTACGTTACCGATATCCACGCCACCCTCCTCCATCAACTCGGAATCAATCCAAAATCAATGCAGGTCCCCGGCCGAAAACGCCTTGAACGCGACTTCGGCACACCCATCCACGCAGTGCTGTAAACACAGCCTCACAAACAGGGCAATGCTTGGACTGCGCTAAAACTGAAAATAACGCCTTAACCAGAGTTTTAGAGAAACGCTGTGGCTACCGGCCGCTTGACGACTCGGGTGTACTTACTTGTTCATCGCGTAATTGACCCCTGGACATCGTAAGCCCCCAGTGCCAATTGCAGCACTCGAACACATGCTCTCGCTCATAGGAAAACCCCACACTCTCACCCCAACTCCGGCAATCTTCGATTGTTGGGCGAATCGACAGCGACGGACCGCGAGGCGTTTCGATATCGGAACGCCAATGAATGATGCCAACCTTGCCTTGAATTCTGAGAATGCGTTTTGATTCGGCAAGTAATGATTGCGGATCTTCGATGTGGAGGAGATTGAAGAGCATTACGAAATCAACTGAATGATCAGGCAATCCGGTTCCATCTTTCACGAAATCTCGCCTTGAAGCAGCAATGTTTCGTATGCCCAGCTCTTCTGCGCGACGAGTCGTGAAAGCGACCATGTCTGGATCGATGTCGAATGTTGTAACGACGCCCGAAATAAGGCGTGCTGCGGGAATTGTAAACGTACCGTAGCCACAGCCAAATTCGGCGATGGACTGGGCCTCACGCTTCACGCCGAGACAAGTAAGAATGCAGTCTGGATCAAAGAATGTCTCCCAATAATCAACTGCGGGCATTCCACTTTCTCGTCCAACTGGCATAGGATTCCTTTGCTATTGCGATGAACGAACAGGGCAACCCAGCTCCCACCAAAACGGTCCCTAATGTTTAAATAAGCGATATCGGATCGAGTACACAAACCGTAGCGTGACGGAATCCGTCAATACATGGGCTACCCAAACGCTCACCGAATTGTATAGCACTGGGATGAGGTAAGGGAGAGACCATCGCGCTGACGTCTGTCCGTTTTGGATTGAGGCTTAATTGCGAAGCTCTTCTTTGGTGGCATCGCGGATTTCAGAAGCCAAGTTTGTTAGATACCAATCCGAGTCTTTCCCACCGAAGAGTTGATCGATGGCATCATCTGTGACTAGATCGATCGCCAAACGCACGGTCGCTCCGCTTGCATTCGTACCTACACCGCTGCGTAGTCGGTTCACCCGTGATTGATAGCTGCCCGCTCCATTCCAGGACGTGCGCAGCAGCAACAAAGAGGCTAAATCGCGTTCGAATGCATACTCTCCACCGACGAGAATATCACTGCCAGCGTCACCGTACAGTTGATCCGCGCCGAGACCACCAAACAACAGATCGCCCCCCACCCCACCACGTAAGATGTCGTCCCCTAAACCACCGATGAGAATGTCGTTAGCCGATCCAGTTGTGAGTTGATCGTTTCCGTCCTCGCCGTAAGCGAATTGCGGAATCGATAGGTTACTTCCGTTCCACACGTCGTTACCAGCGCCAAGGTAGCCTGTAACCGTATCCACAAAACTCGAGTTAAATGCAACCTGAATCTCAATACCGCCAAAATTGCCACTCGTTATCAACTGCTTCTTGGCGACGCTAAAGCTGATCGAGTCTGCGACATCGGACCCGTAGACCAGGACGTTTCGGC
>JANPLP010000253.1:0-6255 GCA_031426595.1 Planctomycetia bacterium
TGAAGTTCCGCCAAGCTGATGGGACTTTCGACGTCGACGGTTTCACAGCCGCTTGCCGCCTGTTCTTCATCGCTCAGGAAATTCTGGTCGGTCATGCCAGTTACCCGACCGAACGGATCGCTGAGAACAGCTACATGTTCCGCCCGCTGGGTCTCGGCTACGCCAATCTCGGTAGCTTGATCATGACTCACGGCGCCGCTTACGATTCCGATGTCGCGCACAGCGTGTGCGGATCGCTTACCGCGTTGCTGCACGGTGCCGCCAACTTGACCAGCGCCGAGATGGCTGGCGTCGTCGGTCCGTTCGAGTGCTACGAAGAAAACAAGGAACCGATGCAGCGTGTGATGCGCATGCACCGTGACGCTGTCGAAGAAATCAACGACAATGGCCCCGAGTATCTGAAGGCCGCCGCGCGTCAACTCTGGGACAAAGTCATCGAGCTCGGCAATCGTTACGGCTATCGCAACGCCCAAGCCACGGTGCTCGCGCCAACCGGCACGATCAGCTTCATGATGGACTGCGACACGACCGGCATCGAGCCCGACATTGCGCTGGTCAAGTACAAATCGCTGGCCGGCGGTGGCAGCCTCAAGATCGTCAACCGATCCGTCAAGCTCGGCTTGGAGAATCTCGGCTATACACCTGACGAAGTGGCTGCGATTGTCTCTTTCGTCGATGCAAACGACACCATCGAAGGCGCTCCGTTCCTTCAAGATGAGCATCTTTCGGTGTTCGACTGTGCTTTCAAACCCGCCAAGGGAACGCGCAGCATTCCATGGCAGGCTCACGTGCAGATGATGGCCGCCGCGCAGCCATTCCTGTCGGGCGCTATCAGCAAGACCGTCAATATGCCCAACGATGTCTCGACCAAAGATATCGCCGACGCCTATTTCTGGGGCTGGGAATTGGGGCTGAAAGCCATCGCCATCTACCGCGACGGTTCGAAGCAGAGCCAACCCCTGAACACGAAATCCGAAGGGGACAAAGCGGCCGAGAAAGCCGATGCGATCACCGAAAAGATCGTCTACAAACCGCGTCGCGAACGTTTGCCAGACACCCGTCAATCGATCACTCACAAGTTCAACATTGCGGGCCACGAAGGCTATCTCAATGTTGGCTTGTACCCGGACGGCCGTCCCGGCGAACTGTTCATCACTATGGCCAAAGAAGGCTCGACCGTCGGTGGTCTGATGGACAGTTTTGGCACCGCGATCTCACTGTCGTTGCAATACGGCGTGCCGCTCGAAGTGCTCGTGAACAAGTTCAGTCACACGCGTTTCGAACCGATGGGTCACACCACGAACCCAGACATTCGCATCGCCAAGAGCATGGTCGATTACATCTTCCGCTGGATGGGCATCACCTTCCTAGCCGGTTACCGCGAAGCCGCCACCGGGCAGATGAAAACCGACCCCGCAGCTTCCAACACCGCCGCCCCCGCGTCAATCGTGTCTCCCCCTCGCCCCGCAAGCGAAATGGCGCAGCCATCACTCGTGTCTCCCCCTCGCCCTGAAGGGGAGAGGGGGCCGGGGGGTGAGGGGCAATCCGCCTCCGATGCCTCATCATCCTCACCCAAGCCCAAATCCAAAATCGCCCCCTCACGTTCCGCCGCAACTCAGCAATCCACCTCAAAGCGTCCTCAAGCCAACGGCAACGGCGCACCCGAAGTGAACGAGGAGTTCGTAACTTCCGCCCGTTACAACGGCGGCCTATCCGTGATTGACTCCAAGAGTCTAGAGCGCGCTGGTGCCATGATGCCGGAAACCAACGGCAAAGGTGGCGGCTCCCGCGACTCCCAATTCGCCGGTTTCCAATCCGACGCCCCCAGCTGCGACAACTGCGGATCGATCACCGTCCGCAACGGTAACTGTTATTTGTGCCACAACTGCGGGAATTCGATGGGATGTAGTTAGTTTTTAATCAGTCCAAATCGAGCCAAATTCAGAGCTGCCGGTCTTCAACTCGGCGGCTCTTTTTTTTGGTTGGCGCTCAGGTATCGGTTTGCGCTTCTTGGCTCGCCCCACCCTTCGTACCGCCTTGTAACGTGCTGCCCAGCAAGCCTCTGGGGCACTGACTGCACCTGTGTTGCTAACGAAGCGAACAGGCTGGGCGGCTGAGGTTTCTACATTGCATGGGGGGCACAAATCTGCCACCGCTTTGATTGGTTCCGAAAGCGGTTCGCCGAGTCTTATTGTAAGGAAAAGTCATGAAAGCTATGAGAATGCTGCTAGCTGCTTTTTTGTTTTACACGATTCTGCGTATACCAGGATTTCGGGTAACTCAGGATCCGCTGAGCGTGAGAGCTGAGATTGAAGAAACAGTCAAAAGTCGCAAAGCTTAAGCCCCTCACCCCCAACCCCTCTCCCCTTCGTTCCTCAGGGGCGAGGGGAGCCAAAGATTGTTCTTTGTGATCGTCGTTTCCGTTGCTTGGTACAATTCACGTATGGCCACGTCGCAACGTACAGCGACTTCAGCCCGAAAGGAATGACTTAACAAACGTGGTCCGCCTTGTTGCGAACAAGGTTGTGCACCGGAGAGGGCGAGCCGGGCGTTTTTAAAAGGTGAGGTTACTCCGTAAGTCCAGTGGCTTGCGGCGTTCTTTTCTAAATGTGATCTTTGATTGAGAAGCAACGTTTTCAAGAAACTTGGAACTGCACCATGACTGAAAATCCATTTAAACCCCCAATCACTGCTCCAAACAAGAACCAAGATAATGAGCAATCCTTGACGCCTACGCACGCGGCATACAATGTCGTCACTGATACCGTAACGGGCGTGAACTTGCGTTGGACCGATAACCGGTTTCAAGCAATATTCGTATTCAACACGATGGCGGTGTTGGCGTTACTGGGAGCTCTACTTGCCGCGTTGAACGCTGGGTGGAATCTGCCTTGGTACGGAGGTGCTTTAATTGGAGCGTTTGCGGGCTTGATAGTCGGGATACTCGGAAGCGGAATTTTCCTGATGTTTTACCGTGCAGCGCGTCACATCAAAGGCAAGCACGAATAGGCTCCTCAGAATAGCGCCATCATCCCGGCATTAGGAGGAGGATTGCAGGGCAGTTAGCAATCGCTTGGCGGGGGCGGAATGGGGCTGTTCTTGTGCTTGGGAAATCGAATGCCAAGCGTTTGAAGGGGGGAGCTTGCGGGGGTCGGAGGCAGTGGTCGTCGCCGTGAAAGCGTGCAGCGATATGCGATAGCGAGTGACCGCATGCTTCCAGGAACTGTGGTAGCCAGTCAGGGTGCAGTTGATCTTGTGCTGTGAATGCAGTTCGGCC
This sequence comes from Planctomycetia bacterium, assembly GCA_031426595.1. Taxonomy (GTDB): domain Bacteria; phylum Planctomycetota; class Planctomycetia; order Pirellulales; family Pirellulaceae; genus Aureliella. The sequence goes on from JANPLP010000253.1 coordinate 3,278, forward strand.
GCCAACCAATCGAGCTCGTCGGGAGCGAAACCAAAATTAGCGAGCGGTTTCGACGAATCAGGCTGCTTCTGAGTAGCTTTCTTTTTACTTGCGCCGCGCGGCTGTGGCGCAATTCTACCTCTGCTAAATGCGGCTAGATGGGATACGTCCAGCCGAGGGAAATCCCAGAGTCCGTGCCACCACTGGTCCTCGGAATTTTGCCGCATCAAAAAGCGATCCGATCCTCGGACGTCACGAACCACAATCGCGACATGGGTCAGCTCAGTGATCACTTTCTTCGGTGCAGCGATTGGTAAGATCGTTTGCAGTCCCGCTGCAAAGGTTGGGCATAATCGGCTAAGCGGGCAGTTTGGGCAGTCGGGATTGCGGGGGGTGCAAATTTGGCTTCCCAACTCCATGACTGCTTGATTGATTCGACCCGGGCTAAAACTGGGAATGTTGCTGGGCTGGCGAACTAATGACTCGGCGAAGTCCCAGAGCTGGGACTGACCGTCGCGCGATCGAGGGTCAATCTCTAACCGAATCAAGCGGCTGAACAGTCGTTGCGTATTGGCTTCTACGATGGGCGTGGGTTGATCGTAAGCGAACGAAGCGATCGCACCAGCCGTGTAACGTCCGATGCCGGGCAGGCTAGTGATTTCGGCCAGCGACTTGGGGAAGTCACCACCCGCGGCCACCATCTGTTTGGCAGCCGCATGCAATTGCCGAGCACGACGATAGTAGCCCAGTCCCGCCCACAGTCGCAGCACGGATTGCTCGTCGGCCGCCGCCAACGAATGTACGTCCGGGTAAGCCGCGAGGAAGCGATGGTAATAATCGATGACTGTTGCAACTTGCGTTTGCTGCAACATGATCTCGCTGACCCAAATTGAATACGGATCATGAGTCCGGCGCCAGGGGAGGTCGCGCGCGTGGCGATCATACCAGCCGAGCGCTGCAGTGCGAACTTGGTGCAACCATTTGTTCTGGTCGGTAAGTGTGGCTCGCTTAATTTTTTTCCTGCTTACCCAGCACTACAGTGAGAACCATTTCCGTCGGCACGCGCTTCATCGTCTGTGGATCGATCACTTGTCGGATCACTTTGACTTGAACCGGTTCATCGGGCGCAAAGTCAGCCAAGGTGGATCGCAGCGCGGTGAAGTTCTTGATCGGCTTGTCTTCGATCTCAGTAATCTTGTCATTCAAGCGAATGCCCGCTTTCGCAGCCGCGCTGCCGGGAACGACTTTGGTCACGTGGACTTCACCGGATGCGGGCGACGCGATTCCGAGAAAGCCACCTTTGCTGCGATAAATCTCTAATCCTTCAAGCTTGAGAGCAAGTTCTTCTTCGCCGCGATCGGTGATCTCCGTGCCATAGAGTCGCAAGGATTGTGTTAAAGGAAGTTGACATAAAACGGGAACGATTGCGTCGGTCACTGGCATATAGGTCAGTTCTAGATGTTGCAGTTCACCAAGCGTTTTCAGGGGCAGCAACTCTTCAGGTTGCAGCGTTGCGTCTTCGATCAAGATCTTTTTAACGTTGGGCATCTGCGCGACCAGTGTCAGCAGATCGGCTGATACGATTGGCCCGCTTAGCGAAACCACTTCCACTGATTTCAGGTAGCGGATCCAAGCCAGCGATTGGTCGTCGCCGCGAAAAGTCTCGGATCGGATTTCCAGCGAAATTTCATTCGAGCTGATCCCTTCCAATTGAGCTCCATTGACGCTTAGATCTAAGTGCCCCACGTTCGCGCCCAGGTGAGTGAGGATCTCGAAAGCTTTCATCTCATTCGCATTCTCAATCGCGCGAATACTCTTTTCGGCTAACCCTCCCAGCGCAGTACCCTTGTTGAGCGAAAATTGCTTGAGCACATCGAATGCTGCTGAGCTGACCGCGATATCTGGGTTGGCTGAGAATGCGTCCAGCAATGCAACTTGCTGCGCCGCTACGTCGATTGACGCTGTGGGTGCGGCCGCGACGATCGCGCCAATCGCGGAGTAGGGATACTGCTCGATACGGTATCGAGCCAACTGACGCTCGCGGAACGAGGGGCTGTCCAGCAAGTCGAGCTGCTCGGCGATATGCGCCCGCAGCGCTTCCCCAGTCAGTCGTTCGGGCCTCTGAGTCGCTTGGGCCGGGGAAGCCGCGATCGAATCTCGGTTTGCGGAGTCATCAACCGCTGCTTGCGAAGCGGATTGCTGCGCCGTGGCCAACCGTAGTCCGACGTTGCTCGTCGCGCAGATTGTCAGAAAGACCGTGCAGCCAGCCATAGTCAGACCGCTGGGTCTTGCGATTCGATGCTTCAAGTTACCATCCATAGTCAGTTGCGCTCTTGTACAAATTCGCAGTTCGACAGTGATTGAGTCGTTGTACGTTAACTGTTCCAAACTAAATCTTACCACCTAACCCAGCATCTGTCTCTCAATCTGATCAAGAGGAAAAATCGCAGTCTGGCAAATTAGTGCTCGGTCCATCTAAGGTTTTGGAGTTGATCTTGTTTGGGTGGTACGCCCTGAGGCTAAGCGAAGGGGTGATTTGAGCGATATTAGCCACGCCCTTCGCAAAGCCTCAGGGCGTGCCACCCGCCTCAATTTGACGAATCGCGTAGGCCGGAACAAGCAACGCGCCGTTCCGGCATAGTCACCTCTCGGAAGCATTTGCGATGCTTGTTATGCGTTACGCGAAGAGCCGGAACGGCGCTACGCTTGTTCCGGCCTACAGAAGACCAGCCGCCTCAATTCGACGAATCGCGTAGGCCGGAACAAGCAACGCGCCGTTCCGGCATAGTCACCTCTCAGAAGCCACCCAAACCATGATCTTCGCCACGCCCTTCGCAAAGCCTCAGGGCGTGCCACCCAAAAACATGATATTTGCCACGCCCTTCGCAAAGCCTCAGGGCGTGCCACCCTAAAACATCAAATTCGCCACGCCCTTCGCAAAGCCACAGGGCGTGCAACCCTAAAAAAAAAAGCCACCTGCAATAATGCAGCTGAACGCG
>JANPLP010000254.1:0-3356 GCA_031426595.1 Planctomycetia bacterium
CGGCGTGGGATACGGCGGTGGTCATTTCGGTAAGCGAGGCGAACTCGAGCACAGAGTGGATGTTGTGCTGACCGACGCTGAGGTTGGGCGTCGGGAGTCCTTTTTCGCTGAGCATGGATCCGTCAGTCCCGCCGCGTATCGAGCCAAGTTTGCATTCGATATCTAACTTAGCGAATGCTTCGACGGCGAGTTGAACGACCATCGGATGACGTTTGAGCGAATCGTACATGTTGCGATATTGGCGCGAGCGCTTGATTTCAAATTTCAGCCCTGGCATATGGGACTCGACCTCGGCGGCGATGCGCGACACTGTGCTGGCGTGATCATCAAGTTTGGCGGTATCAAAATCGCGGAGCAGGATGCGCACTTCAGCTTCGCCGACTCCGCCGCTGATCTGATAAGGGTGAATGAAGCCTTCACGGCCTTCGGTGGATTCTGGCGATAGTGAATCGAGCGGCAGAGCGGCGATTAACTTGGCGAGTCCTCGTGCGGCATTGACCATGCGTCCTTTGCCGATGGAGGGATGGATGTTGTGGCCGATAGCGTGCACGACTAGTTGATCGGCGGAAAAATTTTCGTTCTCGAGTTCACCGCTTCCACCGCCGTCGAGTGTGTACGCCGCGACTGCACCGGTTTTGCTCATATCGACATGGCCAGTGCCATTTCCAATTTCTTCATCGCACGTGAAGAGGATACGGATGGGGCCATGTGGTATCGATGGATACTCGATCAGATGATGGGCTAGCTCCATGATGGCAGCTACCCCGGCTTTGTCATCACCGCCGAGTAGGGTGGTGCCGTCGGTGGTGATCAGGCAATGTCCGATCATGGATAGCAGGGCGGGACAAGATTCAGAAGTGATCTTATTGCCTGCAGGGAGGAGAATATCCCCGCCTTCGTAACGTTCGATGACTTGCGGCTTGACATGGTCGCCAGGAGCTTCCGGCGAAGTGTCAAGGTGCGCGTTGAAGAGAATCGTTGGAATCGGGCCTGGGATGCTGGCTGGAATGGTAGCCCAGACGAGCCCATGTTCGTCTTGATGCACATCCTCCGCGCTCATGGATAAGAGTTCTTCAACGAGTAATCGTCCCAGCTCCGATTGGCTGCTTGTGCTCGGGTATGTGGAACTATCAGCGTCGGCGGCCGTGCCGATTTGGACATAGCGAAGAAAACGTTGGAGCAAGCGGGTGGAATTAATCGGAAAGTGAGGCATAGGTCGGCGACTCGGAATTAGGTGACTCTGGACTAAGCGCAAGGTGAGGTATCCGCATAATGTCGTCATTCTAACGTGTAACGACTGAGTCAGAATCCATCTGGTCTAGGATCGTACTGGGTGCGTTTACTTGTCTGATGGATCGCTAACGTCCATACTGCTGCTACTTAAAGTCAAAAGAGTTAACAAGCTGAGGTTACCGTGTCGCAGGAAGTCCGTTTTCTATTGTTCGATGTCGAAAGCGTGGCCGATGGCGGCTTGATCAATGCGACCAAGTACGCCGGAGAGGGATTGTCGGATGCGGAGGCGATTTTGAAGTTTCGACAGGAGTTGTTGATGACTTCCAGTCGTGACTTCATTCCCTACACGTATCATCTGCCGGTCGCGGTAGTGATCGCGAAGATCCGTGCGGACTATAGTTTGCTGGACATCGTATCGCTCGATCAGCCGCATCATCGGCCGCATGTGATTACCAAGCACTTTTGGACTGGCTGGGAAGCCTATGAGCGACCGACATGGGTGACCTTCAATGGGCGGACTTTCGATCTGCCACTGATGGAGCACTCGGCATTTCGGTTTGGTGTGCCGCTCCCGCACTGGTTCAATCTCGATGCGCGGACCTACGATCAGTATCGCAACCGATACAACTTGAGCTCGCATCTCGACCTGCACGAATTGTTGACTAACTTCGGCAGCACTTGGTTTCGAGGTGGGTTAAATCTAGCGGCAGCGCTGCTAGGCAAGCCTGGGAAAATGAGTGTCCAGGGCGATATGGTCCAGTCGCTGTACGAGCAAGGGAAGATTGCGGATATCAACGAGTACTGTCGCTGCGACGTGCTGGATACTTACTTTGTGTTTTTGCGGATGTCGACCTTGATGGGGAAGATTAGTTTGGCCGATGAGCAGGATCGCGTTCGGTCGGCCAAAGAGCTGATCGAAAGCCAAGTGGAGCAACATCCCGCTTATAAGCAATATCTCGAGCAGTGGGGCGACTGGTCGAATCCTTGGTCATCAGAAGAACCAACTGCCGCTCACTGACGACCATTGGAGAGATTTCCCTGCTCGGAAGCTCACGGCAAACAGAGCGTCAATGAACGCAGCCATGCATCCACTAGTCGAAACGCTAACGCGTTCCGCTACGGGGTGTTTTGGAATTTCCAGGTGCCAGTACAAGCTCGACGCGCAAGCTGCCTCGTGCGGACTTACTGAATGCGTCTTGCGGCCTGGTGGCACTATTTTGGGTTACAGCAATTCCTCCGCCAAGCGCAGTTGTGGGCTGCTTGGTGATCAAAAAGAAAGCGTCAGTCCAGCAACTGATTGCTGTGACTGACGCTTCTTGCAGATAGTAGAGTTTGTCCAGGTATGGCTCGTACCAAATCGGCGTGTCAGATCGATTGAAAATCTTCCATATGCCGAGCCAGTCGCTTGCGTGCGACGTGCAGCCGACGCTTGATCGTACCGATCGGAGCATCGAAATGCTCCGCCATCTCGATCAACGATTGCCCGCTGATGTAAAAAGCTTCTAGCGTCTGTCGATCAACTTCGCCCAGCTTATCAAGGCCGCTGCGAACCTGATCCCGCTCTTCGCTTTCAAGCACCCCATCGAGCGGCGTTTCAGTGCTGGTGCAGATCGCATCCAACGTTTCGTTTTCGATAGCAACCGCAGTTCGATGACGCGTCATTCGGTTGATTGCCATACGCCGAACGATTTGACGCAACCAACCCCCAAAAGCCTCTGGAACACGCAACTGCTCTAGGCGATCGAAAGCATGGATAAATACGTCTTGCACCAGCTCCTCAGCTTCGTCCCAGTTACCGAGCTGTCGGTAAGCGAGCGCGACGGCCGATCCGTGGTAACGCTCGTAGAGCGCGCTCTGCGCTTCGCGGTCCTGAAGTTGAGCCGCTTCAACCAACCGTGCAACGGTGAGAAAAGTTTGATCGATCGTTTCGGTAACCATTAGAAGTCTCTCTGAGGTTTGAGAGAACGCTTCTCTGCCGCAAGCCGAATATTTCAATTGGCGCAACGCGGCGTAAGAGTGCTCTCAGGTCGATTTCGGTTTGTGCTTCGAAAGCGAGTTTCGTGGTTCCGAACACCTGCACGTGTCAGGCTCGAATTCGGTCGACTAATCAGCCTGCTCAGACC
>JANPLP010000255.1:0-5540 GCA_031426595.1 Planctomycetia bacterium
ACTTTACCCAGCCGCGGAAAATAAAAAAATTTCCTCTCACTGTGAATAAGCTGACAACCAGCGGACATATCCATGCAGCGACTAAAGAAAGCGTAGGCGGAACGGGTGAATTTTCCTGATCACACGGACAGTTCCGATCCAATTTTCATTGCCGAATGCGTAGCCCAGCAGCACGCCGAGTGCTCGGAACAATTGCTGCGACTGGCTTGGGCCATCGTTCGCGATTGGGGGTTAGCCGCCGATGCCGTTCAGGAGACCTTTGCGCTTTTTGCCCAGAAATTCACCACAATCGAAGGCAGCCATCAGCGAGGCTGGTTGATCAAGACTGTTCAGTTTCAAGCACTCAACCTGCGGCGCAGCCAACAACGCTCCACCAAATTGCTCGACCGATTCCGCGAACACCCCACCCCTTACACCGTCCAAAATCCACATTCCTCTTCAGAACACCAAGAACAAATTGACCAACTTCGCGATGCCATTGATGCTCTCCCAGCCGAGCAGCGACAAATGGTCCAACTGCGACTCGCCGATGAACTTAGCTTCGCGGAAATAGCCGAACAACTGCAATTGCCCTTAGGAACAGTCCTCTCGCGAATGCGATTGGCCCTTGAAAAGCTCCGCAAAATACTGCCATCCCATGAACACTAATCCAGCCAATAAACCTCTCCCGCTTAGCAATCTCGGCCGCGACGATCTGCAATGGGATGATCTGCAATGGGATATTGAACGCTACCTGCTGAACGATCCTGCATTGGACCGCGACTTGTTCGAGCAACGAATGCTCAACGACACATCGCTCGCCGAACAAGTGGCCGCATCCGTGGGAAACCTGAATCTCGTCGCTGAAGCTGCAAGTGCTGCTTCTGCAAGCTGCACACCGTACCAAACCGCCCCGACGCCAATCTCACAGGTTGTCCACAACACCACATCGATTTGGACAACTTCAATTTGGATTCCTCGCTTCGTTGCCATCGCCTCCGCCGCAATGCTGCTCATCGCGATCTCAGCCTGGCAGCTTCGATCCGCTACCCATGACGACCAATTGGCTCGCATCGCCGATAACTGGACCGCTTTTGAAAGTTTAACGACTGATGAAGCTATCGAGCTGACATCGGCATCGCAGTCGCACCTAGTGGATGCCTTACCGATTGAAGATGAATTTCGCAGCGATGATCTGACCGAGTCGACATCCAATGACCAAAGAGATTGGTTGGTTGAAGCGGCTCGTGAATTCTATCTAGCAAGCAGCGAAGGAGCGGCAGGATGATTCGTCGAAGTGTGTTTACTTTACCGTTTGCCATCCTCTGTCTTGCCTCGCTAGCAGCGGCCACCGAGCCCACGCATCCGGCCGCACCCGTAAAGCCAGTTGAAGACTCGCTCGACCGCATCGGGCCGCTCGCCCAAGCATCACCAAGCACTAACTCCACCCCTGAAGCTCCATCTAAGCTGGATCGCAATCAACCTGATCCCGTTGCTGCTCTCGATGAAGCCCCACTGCTCGAGTTCGTTGAAAAGCACCAACCCGAATTGCTGAAGCTCCTCAAGTTCATGAAGAAGCGACAACCACAACAATATGAACAAGCCCTAAAAGAACTCTCTCGCGCCAAACAGCGTCTGATCTCATTGGAAAAACGCGATGCGGAGTCCTATGCCATCGAGCTCGAATTGTGGCAAGTTCGCTCTGAACTACGCATGCTAGTTGCCGAAATTCTGGCTTCTCCAAAAGACACGCAAGCGAAACTTCGGAATCAGTTGCACCTACTAGTCGAAAAAGAACACGATCTCGACACCGCGCGCTTGCAGCTTGAGCAGAAACGCTTTGAATTGCGTTTATCGAACGTCAACACTCAACTTGACGAGCGGACAGAGAACCGTGACACGATGCTCGCAAAAGCCATCAAGACATGGGAAAACCGCGCCTTTAAATCACCAGCTCGCTCGAAAAAGCCTTAGCTATAACCCGCTATTCCTGCAGAACAATCCACTGCACCGAGGATCTTTATATGCACTTCCGATTCCTACGAACAGTTGTCTCAATCGCTGTTTGGTCTCTCGCCTTCTGTGCAATCCGCGACAAAGCTCTTCAGGCCGCCGAACCGCCCGCGACAAGTACCAAACCAACCATCGCTCCGCTGTACGAACGGTTTGCAGCTCAACTCGGGCAACCCCCAGAATCCAATGAAGTTCCAAATTTCCAACGCCACGTCACTCCGCTGCTTGGTCGATTAGGATGCAACGGGCGCGCTTGCCACGGTTCGTTTCAAGGCCAAGGCGGTTTCCGACTATCACTGTTCGGCTATGACTTCCAAGCGGACCACGATGCACTGCTCGAAGCCGGCACGGGTCGAGTCGACTTAGATAAGATACTCGATAGTCTGATTTTGAATAAACCTACCGACGCTGAATCTCACGAAGGTGGTAAGCGATTTGAAAAGGACGGTTGGGAGTACTGGGTACTGCGCCGCTGGATTGAGTCGCGAGCCACCTATAACCCGAAGGAGGTTCAAGCCATTCAGCGATTGGAAGTCACGCCAGCCGAAATTCGGTTCTCTGCAAAAGACCAAAAGCAATCTTTGAAAGTCATCGCGCATTGGGAAGACGGCACTTCTGAAGATGTCACTTGCCTCTGCCGTTTCCAGTCGAATGATAGCGCCATCGCAGCCATCGAAGAAAGCGGCGTGGTCACCAGCGGCGAGCGCGGCGATACCCACGTCGTCGTGTCGTATGACAATGCAGTCGTACCGATCGCCGTCCTGCAACCGCTCTCCTCCCAAGTGGACGACAATTATCCCCCTACCGCAACTCCTACGAACATCGACCGCCTAGTCGTTGCGAAGCTCCGCAAACTGGGAATCGTCGCGTCCGAACGCTGCACCGATGATGAGTTCCTGCGACGAGTATCGCTCGACGTGACTGGCACTTTGCCGACCACGACCGAAGTGCTCGCATTCACTGCCGATAATGATCCGGACAAACGAACTAAGAAGATTGAAGATCTCCTCAGCCGGCCGACCTATGCGGCGCAGTGGACCACATTCCTTTGCGATATCACCGGGAATAACGACGATCAACTTCGAAACTTCTTCCCGCAAGGCGTTGATCCCAGCACCCAGTGGTACCGCTGGATCTACGAGCGAATCGAGCGCAACGCGCCTTACGATGAGATCGTCGAAGGGATGGTCACCGCCACCAGCCGCACGTCGGGCGAGTCGTATCGAGAGTACTGCGAAGCGATGACCGAAGCCTGCAAGGACCCGAGCGGTGATAAGTTTGCTGACCGCCCCAGTCTTATGCACTACTGGGCGCGGAACAACTTCAAGACAAGCGAAGATCGCGTCATCGGTTTCGCCTACTCGTTCCTCGGTGTTCGTATTCAATGTGCTCAATGCCATAAACACCCCTTCGATCAATGGGCCAAGTCAGACTTCGATGATTTCGAACGATTATTCAATGGCGTCCAAGCAAATCAGAACAGCATGTCCAACGACGCGAAGAAGGAATACAACGCGATCATCGACGAGCTAAACTTGGACAAAAGCCTCAAAGGCAACCAACTGCGCAAAGCGGTGGGCGAGATGATGCGATCCGACAAAGAGGGTCGCACGTTCCCCTTCCCGGAATTGGTTGTAAACGACCGCCAGAATATCAAGAAGAAGAAGAAGGACAAAGAAAAAGAAGCCAAGCCGGTCGTTAGCAAAGCCAAACTGCTCGGCGGAGAATGGGTCTCCCTTGACACCACCGATGTGCGTGGCAAGTTGATGGATTGGTTGCGATCGCCTGACAATCCTTACTTTGCGAAAGCGATTGTAAACCGAGTCTGGGCCGCGTACTTCGGAGTTGGGATTGTAAACCCTCCCGACGATTTGAACCTAGCCAACGCGCCCAGCAACGCTCCGCTGCTCGACTACTTGGCCGATGGATTTCGCGATCATCAATACGATCTCAAGTGGTTGCATCGCGAGATTCTGAACTCTGACACCTATCAGCGTTCCTGGAATACGAACGAAACGAATCAGTTCGACAAACGCAACTTCAGCCATAGTCTGCTGCGTCGTATCTCGGCCGAAGCGACCCATGACTCCGTGCGAATGGCCCTAGCGAATGACAAGATCGCCGAAAGCGCCAGCTCGTTGCTCGTCAATCGAGCCATAACCCGCGGTGGTGCAAGCAGTCAAGCGCCACGCGATGATATGAGCTACGCACTCTCCGTGTTCGGTCGCAGCGTGCGGGAAAGCAACTGCGATTGCGACCGTTCCAGCGAACCAAGCTTGCTTCAAACGGTTTTCTTGCTGAATGACAAAGCCGTGCTCAGCTGGCTAAACGATCCACGCGAAAGCTGGGTCGCATCCGTGGCTGAAAACTACGGTTGGCCAATTCCAAGCGGCCAGCCCAACCGCGCCGGTAACAAACTCAGCGAAGAATCCATGGCTCGCATATCCGAACAATTCGAAAAAGGAAAACAACAACTTTCAAAAATCGAATCCCGTCTGACGGAGGCCAAAGCGAAAGGCCAAACGCAGTTGGTTGCAACTATGGAAGAACGTAAACGCCAGCTCTTGCGACAACAGAACAAAATGGAGGCTCTGGACCCCGCCAAGTTCACACAAACCAGTCTCTCGGAAGCAGCACCAAGTTCATCCGTCTCTTCGGATTCAACCTCGCGCATGACCGAAGAGCAATCGCTTTGGGTCTCCGAACAAGCTTACCTGCGTACGCTCTCTCGTAAACCCAACTCTTCGGAACTTAATATTGCAGTGAATTACTTGCGTTCCGAAAGCAATCCCACTACAGCGACTGAGAATCTAATCTGGAGCTTGCTGAACACTAAAGAGTTCATCATTAACCACTAATTCCGCAAACTAAATCGCCACACCAAAAACAAATTTGTACACCGGAGAATTGATATGCCCAGTCATCGAACATGCGACGGAAATTCGCGACGCGACTTCTTGCGAGTCGGTTCGCTATCCGCCGCTGGCTTTACCCTTGCTAACTACCTGCGGCTCGCCGATGCGGGCGAAGTCGCGGCCGCCAGCGGAAAAGCTGCCATCTTCATTGACCTCAACGGCGGGCCTTCTCATCTCGACTCGTTCGATCCCAAACCGAACGCACCTGATGATATTCGCGGAACCTTCAAAGCCATCGCGACGAACGTGGCTGGCATACAAGTCTCCGAACACCTACCGAAGCTCGCCCAATGCGCTGACAAGTTCACGATACTTCGCGGCGTCAGCCATACGCTTGCAGCGCATCGCTTGGGTAGCGAGTACGTGAACACAGGCAGTCGACCACTCGCTTCGCTAGAATATCCCGGATACGGAGCTGTCATCAGCAAAGAAATGCCGGTCGCAGCGGACCTACCACCCTTCGTCGCTATCCCTCGCGGCAACCAACGCTCAGGATTTCTTGGGATTCAATACGCACCGATGAACACGGGAGCCACGCCGGTTGCAGGACAGCCGTTTGCTGTACGTGGCATTTCGCTCGGCAACGGCGTCACTGTCGAGACGATCCAACGCAGACAAGGTCTGCTCGCGGAC
>JANPLP010000256.1:0-2831 GCA_031426595.1 Planctomycetia bacterium
ACGTCGGTGAGTCGGAAGTCGCGACCGGCATGACGAAACGTTAGACGTTCGTGATCCATACCCAATTGATGCAGTATGGTCGCGTGCAGATCGTGAACTTCCACTGGGTCCTCGAGCGTGAACTTGCCGATCTCATCGGTCACACCATGTACATGACCAGGTTTGAATCCGCCCCCGGCCACCCACACGCTGAAGCAATCGCGATGATGTCCGCGTCCATTCTTTCCTTCCTTCGTAGGAGTTCGGCCAAACTCCGTAGCCCACACGATAATCGTCTCGTCGAGCATTCCGCGCTGCTTGAGATCCGAGATCAGCGCGGCCATCGGTTGGTCGACATTGTAAGCCAACTCGGCATGTTCCTTCATTTCGCCGTGCGAGTCCCAGTTGGGACGTGAGCCGGTATCAATCAACTCGATGAATCGCACTCCACGTTCCACCAAACGACGAGCTACCAGGCACTGCCACGCGAAATCGGCTCCTGGCCCTTTTACTTTGCGATCGACGCCGTACAGACGCCGCACGTGCTCCGATTCTTGGTGCACATCAAACGCTTCCGGCGCAGCAAGCTGCATTTGAAAAGCGGTTTCAAACGACTTGATCCGAGCAGCGAGTGCGCTATCGTGTTCACGCTCCGCGAAGTGGCGACGATTGAGAGCATCCGTTAAGCCAAGTTCAACTTGCTGCAAGCTCGAGCTGTTGCCTGGCGAGCGAAGATTCGCGATAGGATTATCGCCTGGAAAAATTCGCGTGCCTTGATGACAGGCTGGCAAAAAATCGCTGGCAAATACTTGCGTGCCGCCATAGGGGAGGTGTGGAGCGATCACCACGAAGCTGGGCAAGTTCTGGTTGAAAGTACCGAGTCCATAACTGACCCACGACCCCATGCTAGGGCGAGCGAAGGTAGGTGAGCCGGTATGCATACCTAAGGTTGCTTCGGAATGATCGAAGTGACTCGCACGCATCGATCGGATCAAGCAGACCTCGTCCATCACCTCGCGCATATGCGGAAAGATATTACTGACTTCGGTACCGCATTTCTTGTTTTGTTCCGCACCGAAGACGTTGCCCATCAAGTTATCCGAGCCGCTACCGTCTCGACCGTTCTTGGTGGACTTAGGATCAAACGTATCGATATGCGAGACACCACCGGTCGCATAGATAAAGATGACCGACTTGGCGGCCGCGGGACGATGCGGCTGGCGAGGCAGCATCGGATCCGGTGTACTGCCAGCCTCTTCTGCCAAGAGTTGCGACAACATGCCTGGCATGAGCAACGAGGTGCTGAACAGGGATCGGATGGCTGCGCGACGAGTTTGCATGTCTGAGTAATTTCTTCCGACTTAGTCGATATACATAAATTCGTTTAAGCGCATCAAGCTGCGACTCAAACTGGTCCACAACTCATGCTCTGGGCGCCCCGCCAATTGTTGCTTGAGTTGCAGGAGGTGTGTTTCGATCACTTCCGCTTCGACGGGCGTCGGTGGCCGACAAAGAATTTTCTCCATAGCCAGCGCGATTCGTTCGGAGTCGGCGTTTGCGGACGCAACCAAGTTTTTGGCCAATCGGTCGGCTTGTTGATGAACAAACAGATCGTTAACAAAATACAGAGCTTGCAGCGCGGTGACCGATTGGTCTCGATCGCTGGTACAAACGTTTGGATCAGCGCCATCGAACGTTTGGAAGTAAGGCTTGGCGGTCAAACGCTTGGTCATGAGATAAACACTTCGTCTGTCGCTCGGGTAGTCGTCCTTGAACGGATGATGTTGAGTGAATTTCCAGTCCATCATTTTTGGGAAAGGATGCGGTTGGGTTTGCGGAGTCAGGTCGAGGTTACCTGAGACAAGCAACAATGTGTCGCGCAGCGATTCGGCGTCGAGTCGCTGACGATTGGCTTTCCAGTACCAACGATTGGCAGGGTCGAGCGCTCGATTCGCTTCCACATCACGGCTCGACAGTTGATAAGTGCGGGAATTTAAAATGAGGCGATGAATATGTTTCAAAGACCACTTGTTGCGGATCAATTCATCGGCCAGCCAGTCCAGCAAAAGCGGATGCGTCGGTTCGTCACCTCGCAATCCGAAGTCGCTGGTGCTGGCAACCAGCCCTGTTCCGAAGTGTCGTTGCCAGATGCGATTGACGATCACGCGAGCGGTGAGAGGATTGTCGCGGTGGGTGATCCACTGGGCAAGCTGCAACCTGCCGCTGGACGTCGCGGCGATCGATTCGTCGAGTTGCTGACCACCCAGGATATCTGGGAACTTGCGCGGTACCTGAGCACCAGGCCGGGTGGGTTCACCTTTAACCTGTATGCTCGCATCCTTCGGCTGGTCATCCTGCACCGCATAAGCATTGGGGATCGGTGGTATCTCACGCAGCACGGCTGCTAAATTCTCGCCAGCCTTGCGAGCCTTCATGAGCAGTTCGTCCAACTTGTCATTCATATTTCGTTGTTCGTCGAGCGTATATTCACTCTGCCGCCGCGCGTTCTCCAGTGCCTGCTGTTCACTCACCGCTAATCGACTCTGGAGTTCAGCGCTCAACTTATCGATCTTCGCTTGATGCGATGCCAAGGCTGACTTGGCCTCTTCATCGGGAACAAGCGGCACGAAATGCTGTTGGGCTTGAAACAATTCCAAGCCCGGCATGGGATATCGTGTGCTGGCGAAAATGCCATACATGCCGTAATAGTCACGAGTGCTGATCGGATCAAACTTGTGGTCATGACAGCGCGCACACGAGATTGTTAAACCCAGCATGGTGCGCCCGACATTGTCAATCGTATCTTCGATCGTCAAATGCCATGGGTAGCGTTCGACCAACGAACCGAATCT
>JANPLP010000257.1:0-4347 GCA_031426595.1 Planctomycetia bacterium
TATTGTCGCTCAAATCACGCCCTTCGCAAAGCCTCAGGGCGTGCCACCCAAATACGATCAACCCTAAAATTAAATCTAGACAAAGCACTGGTATACAAAGCACTAGTATCCAGCGACACAGAAATTCTAGCGCCGTTTGGGTGCGATGCAGGCCACTGAGGCGGGAGTAAGCGCTCATCGGCATAGCTGCTTAAATCTGAAAGTGGACTGATCACTGGCGCCTGAGACTGGTTACTTGGATAGGTCGCGTTGATTAAAATTCCATCCAACGCGATCCAACCAAATACTCTCGAACGGGAAAGTCCTGCGATGAAACGAATCTCTCCATTCGTTGCGCTGCTATGCATCTTGACATTTTTTGTAGCCACTCCTAAACCGAGTCAAGCTCAATGGAAACCCTCGCAGACGCGATTGATGACAGAATGGGGTCGAGCCATCAAACCGGATGCAGTGTGGTCTGAATACCCTCGGCCGCAGCTTGCACGCACCGAATGGGCCAACCTGAATGGCATTTGGTCCTATGCAATAACGCCTAAGGATGCCGCGCAACCTAAGGCTTGGGACGGTCAGTTATTGGTTCCATTCGCACCGGAGGCTCCGCTATCGGGAGTTGGACGTCTTGTCGAACCGAGTGAAGCACTTTGGTACCGAAGGACGTTTTCGACTAGTAAATCTGAAGGACTTCAAACGCTACTTAACTTCGAAGCCGTGGATTACGAAGCCTCCGTCTGGGTCAATGGCCAACTGATAGGTGCGCATCGTGGTGGTCACACACCTTTCAGTTTCAATATCACTGGCGCATTGAAAAAAGCAGGTGAGAACGAATTAGTCGTACGCGTGCTCGATGCGACAGAAGGTTACCAATTGCATGGAAAGCAGAAGCTCCGAAACGAAGGGATCTGGTACACGCGCGTTACAGGTATTTGGCAGACAGTTTGGATCGAGTCAGTGCCGGAAATGCGCATCGATGATCTCGACTATGCGTGCGACATCGCTATTGGAGCAGTAACGATTACTCCTAAGGTGACCAACTTAAAGGAAGGGGCGAGCATCCGCTTGACGGCCTCCTTCAATGGTGAGGCCGTAGGAGAAACGAAAGGCGACGCGAGCCGACCGCTGAGTCTAACGTTTGCAAACGCACAGCTTTGGAGTCCCGATAAACCGAACTTGTACGATTTAAAATTGGACTTGCTAGACGCGAGTGGCGCTACAGTTGATTCAGTCAAAGCCTACACAGCATTGCGTGCTTTCGGTAAGTCGAAAAACGCGCAAGGTCATTGGGAACTAACGCTTAACGGCCAGCCTCTGTTCCACTGGGGACCGCTCGATCAAGGCTGGTGGCCAGATGGCCTGCTGACTCCGCCTTCGGATGCTGCGATGCGCTCAGACATCGAGTTTCTGAAGGAGTGCGGATTCAACATGATCCGCAAGCATATCAAAGTCGAGCCGCGTCGCTATTATCATCACTGCGATAAGATCGGTATGATCATGTGGCAAGACCAAGTGAGTAATGGATACGGCAAAAATCGAGAAGAAGAATCAACGAGCCCTAGATGGACGCGGATGGCTCCGAATCCGACCGATGCAAATTGGCCAGAAGATGCTCATTCGCAATGGTTAGACGAATACAAACGAATGGTCGATCATCTCAGAGATGCCCCCTGCATTGGAGTCTGGGTTCCATTCAACGAGGCTTGGGGACAGCATGCCACGATGGAAGTAGGCAAGTTCGCCGCCGAGCTCGATCCGACTCGCTTGATCAATATTGCCAGTGGCGGAAATTTTTGGCCAGTTGGCGACATCGCAGATCACCATGAGTACCCTCATCCTGCATTCCCAACTTCGGACAAACGCTTTGATAACTATGTGAAAGTGGTTGGTGAGTTCGGAGGGCACGGGTGGCCAGTCAAGGAGCATCTATGGCGCACCGATGCGAACAACTGGGGTTACGGAGGCCTACCTAAGTCGATGGAAGAGTGGCAGGGAAGATATCGCACGTCGATCGCAATTCTGGCGGGGTTGCGTTCCGAAGGTATTGGCGCGGGAGTTTACACGCAGACGACGGATGTCGAAGGAGAAATTAACGGCCTGCTTACTTACGATCGCGTTCGCAAAGTTGATCCTGCATGGCTACGCGAACAGTCTCAGTTTCTGTTAAAGTCTCCTACTAAACTCACGAGCAAAACCGTTCTTCAAAGTACCGCAGAAGAGCCTTCTCAGATGTGGCAATTTACGACAACTGCACCTGCCGAAAAGTGGATGCAGCCAAGTTTCAATAGCAGCGCGTGGGGCGAAGCGGAAGCAGGCTTCGGAGCCGGCAATCCTGCTCCGCCAGACGCAAAGATCCGTTCAGCCTGGACTTCCTCAGAAATATGGATTCGAAAGTCATTCGACTTGACGGAACTTCCGAAGGAGAGCGTCTATTTGCGTTTGTACCACGACGAAGATTGCGTCGTGTATATCAACGGCAAGGAAGTCGCTCGCTTGAACGGCTATTCAACTCGCTACTTGAACCTCCCGCTGGCAGATCAAGGAGCTTTGGTGCAGGGCAAGAATGTGATCGCGATCCACTGCAAACAAACCGGTGGCGGACAATTTATCGATGCGGGAATATTCGTTGCTAAACCCTAACGCACGAACTGCTGGGTTCCGTGCCGCAATGGGGATTGATTCTCCGCTGCGGCGCGGACCCTATTCCATTCGCCTGGGATAGGGTTCGTTGAAGAGGGGTTAAATCTGACTTCGGACTCTGATCGCAAGAGTGGCAGTGCTACTTGAGCGCGAACGTCTGCTGGAGCGGTCGCAGAACGTTCTCGAAGAGATATTCGTCAACCATACGTTCGCATATTACGGCCAACCGAGCCAGTTCGTCTGAGAACTGCTCATTGGCTCCCAAGCTATCGTAGCGACGAAGCGTCAAGTAAACGCTCAGTTGCTCTTCGCCAAACTCGCCACTACGAACTTGATAAGCCGTAGTACGAGTCTCGAAGGCTAGCCTGCATTGCGTCTGACATTCGTCGTCGAGTGCCAGTTGAATCGCTGGCTCAAAACCCAATATCGAAGAACCAGCGATCTCCGCGAGTCGCTCCATGGCTGGCATCATTCCTAAAGCTTCCGCCAACAACTCGTTTTGGTTTCCGCGGTAGTTGAAATCGAATCCCATCGTAAAATTCAGCGACTCGCAATCCAAGTGACTGATCGACAGCGAGAACGGAATCAATTCTAGTACTGAGCGATGCTGCGCTACGGCATCTTCGACCGTTGGAGCGTTCACAACTCCGCTGCTCAATCGCTTTGGCTCAATCGACACCCAACGATAGTGCCCCGATTCCTTGTCTTCCTCGAGCGTGAATTCACCACGTTCGCGAGCGGAGAAATTGGACATGGCCGGATAACGTCTTTGAACTTGCTCAAAGAAGTTTAGAACTGACTCGCGATTCGTGGGGAGGTCCATCTCAGTACTCAGGTGCATGTTCACATAGGTTTCATCACACAATGCACCATACTTATTCATTCAGCAGTCCTTTCAGACCAGGGAACGGATCAAATCAAAAGCAGTCGCATCTAAAGCGTTTCCCGTTACGCGACGTACTCGGATGTAAAGTATAGGTCCACGGGCGGCAAAGTGTCAAAGTGGCGTCGTTATCGGAAAGAGCCTACTTTAGCCAATCAGGTGATAGCTTTGTGGTTATGGCCTCTTACGCGAACGCAAATAGTGAATCAACACTGCCAGGTTCTCAGCGGAAAGTTTCGATTCCAACCCTTCCGGCATTACTGAAACACCGGTGTCGCGGATCTCTTCAATATCTGCTAACCGAACTTCTCGATCGCTTCCATCCGCTGCTCCCAATCGGACACTCTGAGCGGTCCGCTGCAGTATCACACCAGCTAATACTTGGCCATCTTTGGTCAGTGCAGAGTACTGGTGAAACTTCGGTTCGATAGCCCGGTTAGGATCCATAATCGCAGTCACCCATTGCTCCACAGTCCAGTGACCAAGGTTGTCAATCGCGGGACCGATCATCGATTTACCTTCAGGCGGTTGGTGACAAACGGCGCAGTTATCAGTAAAAAGCCGCTTCCCAAGCTCTTGTGATGCCTGGGGCAACTGAGCTCGCGACATCTCATTTATGTATTGCGTCACAATCGCAGCTCGCGCGGTCGGCTTGCCAAAGACCAGTTCACAGCGCGTCCGAATTTTGCGATCACCATAGCTTTTCAGTTGCTGAGCCGATGCGACATCCAAATCGGTCGGCTTGATGGCACCACTCTCAAGAGCCGCCACAAGCTGCTCGACCCAAACTTTGCGAGTCAACATTCCGGCGGCAGCAGTCGACCGCGCTTCGG
>JANPLP010000258.1:0-2997 GCA_031426595.1 Planctomycetia bacterium
GCGCGTTGGCAAGCACAAAATGCACATTACAGAATTTAGCCCGAACTCACTTAGCTGACCGCAATTGAAGGTAACTTGTCGATGCCCGATGATAGCTCGCCCTCCCGTCCGCATTACCGTCGCGTCATTTTGAAGCTCTCCGGCGAGAGCCTGGCGCATGCTGGAGAACGTGGCATCAGCATGGACGAAGTTTCTGCAATTGCTGGGCAGATCAAGCAAGCTCACGCACTCGGCTGCCAAATCGCTGTGGTTGTTGGCGGCGGTAACATCCTCCGCGGAGCTCAGTTCAAAACTTCGAGCAATGCCAAAATCGAAGAAGCCACCGCTCACTATATGGGAATGCTCGCTACCGTGATCAACGCGTTGGCGCTGCAAGAAGGGCTCGAAAGCGTTGGTTGCACGACACGCGTCATGTCGGCGATCCGAATGGATGGAGTATGCGAACCCTTCATTCGCCGACGCGCTGTCAGGCACATGGAAAAAGGTCGCATTGTGGTGCTGGGCGCGGGCACCGGCAGTCCTTTCGTGACCACCGATACGGCCGCCACGCAACGAGCCCTCGAACTGGGTGCGGACATCGTCCTAAAAGCCACTCGTGTTGACGGCGTGTACAGCGACGATCCAGAAAAGAATCCCCACGCAGTGCTCTACCGTGAGCTCGATTATGAGACCGTCATTCAGAAGAACTTGCGAGTCATGGATGGCACGGCGATCTCACAGTGTCGCGAGCATGGCATGCCTGTTCTGGTATTCAATTTCAAGAAAGATGGCAACATCGTCAAAGCGGTTTCAGGTCAGCGCGTCGGAACCCGAATCGGCCCGAAACTGGCTCCTACAACTGCTTGAGAGCGGTCCCCGCATCGATTGCTTGCGACCCAGGACCTATGCTGGGTAAACTTCAAGATCAAACCGCAACTCAGTCAACCCATTTCTCCAACACCAATTCCTCCAACTAGGTGCAATGATGAGCGTAGATCTAATTCTGTTGGACGCTGAAGAACGCATGGAAAAAGCCACCAGCGTGTTGAAGAACGCGCTCTCTGGTATTCGAACCGGACGCGCGACACCGGGCTTGCTCGATTCTGTACGAGTTGAAGTTTACGGCTCGATGAGTCCATTGAAGCAATTGGCTTCGATCGGTGCTCCAGAGCCCAGCCAACTGGTCGTTCGCCCTTACGACACCTCGACGATCAAGGACATTGAAAAAGCCATCGTAGCCAGCGACTTGGGACTCAACCCACAGAACGACGGTAAAATCATTCGGCTAAATATCCCGCCGCTGAGTACCGAAGTGCGCAAGAAAATGGTCGCTCGAATCAAGGAACTCGCCGAGGAATCGAAGATCGCGATCCGTGCGATTCGCCGCGATGCCAACAAGGACCTCGACACGGCTGAGAAAGACAAAACGATCAGCGAAGATGATTGCACTTCCATGAAAGAGCAAGTGCAGGAATTGACCAAAAAATATGAAGCGGAAGCGAACGATCTCGCCAAGAGTCGCGAAGCTGACGTGATGGAACAAGCCTAACGTTCTGATGCTGGTTCGTGCTCTTGAAATTCAACTCAAAGGCTTCCCTCAGTGGAAGCCTTTGTTGCTTTCTACGCGGAGAGCAGACCCTGAGACTAGACGCTGAGACTACACGCTGATCAGCGGAGCAGGGACCAATACAGCATGCTGAAAGTACATCACGAACCCACCTTGCCAAGCCACCAACTGGGCGAAGTAAAGCGCCCCGACATAGATTGCCACGCTGGCTACGGAAACCAACCACGCTGGCCAACGCGAAACCCAATGCCTCCGACTAGCACGTTTATTGGCGTAACCTAACGCCGCTCCGATTAGCAGCTTGGCAGGTAACATGAACGCCACGAATACAAGACTCGGCGCCCACACCAACTCGCTCGGCGTCGCTTCTATGCGAAGCAGATAGAGCGGAATCGCGAGCCCGCACAGCACAAACAGACTCAGTGTGCAGAACCACGGAGCCCGCATAAAGCTCTGACGAATGGCGAGCACATTGAACACTTCGGTGAAGCGATTTTTTGCCGCCATGTGAACTTGCAGCAGCGGCAAGTAAAGCATCACAACCATCATCGCGATCGCGCCGATCAGCCCGACGAGTGGAGCAGCATTAAAGTTCTGAGCTCTCAAACCGATGATCATCAGTGACACGGGGACACAAGTCCAAAGCAAAGCACCTGCTGTCGCGCGCGCACCGAGCCACCAGAGCCTCACGACCTGCATTCGAGTCACCAGGTCAAACAAGTGATCGGTCGTCTGCGACCAGTGCGATGGACGCCAGATCGTGCGTACGAATTTGATCGGAGCTGGCCAAAGGAAATGCCACCACCGCCCACCTCGCATCGCTGCCCAACCGATATGAACAACCCAAGCGGCTGCGAAGATAAATGCTCCCAACCTCCAAGCTCGAGCGCTCGCCGAATTCGGTTGCAGCAACTGAGCTGAGTAAGCGAGATCGGTCAAGATGTAAATCGGTATCCAACTGACAGCGGCCAACATGGAGAACGTGCCCAGCTTTCCAGCAATCCGCAACCCTGGGAATGCGGTCCGCCAGCGTTGACCGTTGGCGAGCCTGCCCGCTGCGAAGAGTATGTAACCCAAGCTCGCAAACTGCAGCAGTGGTATCGCTGCCACCACCGCTAACAACACGCCCAGTGACAGTAAGTCCCAACACCGCCCCAAACCCCAAAACGGCCATGCATACCAGCGTCGAGAACGACGGGCCGCAGCCGAACTTTCTTGCAGCACAAGCGACGCTTGCACGGGAGTTGCGAGCGGTGCGACTTCGGAACTCGCAACAACCGCATCCACAGGTTCGTCGGTAGGCGCGTCAACTAAGGCGCTGTCACTCGTCAGCTCGGCAACTGAGGCAACCAAACATGGTTGGCTCATGTCGTTATTTCTGGGAACATCGCTCTGCAGTTCGTTGCTTCGTAACTCGTCATTCAGTGGCTCGCCGCGGAATTTCAGTACGG
>JANPLP010000259.1:0-6754 GCA_031426595.1 Planctomycetia bacterium
GGCTGCTTGTTGCTGGCTGGTTCGTTTGGGTTATTCGCATGGTGTCAAGCCAATGGGCTGAGCGACGCTGCTTCGCGGACTGTGGCGGTAAATGTGTTTGTATTCGGAGAGATGCTTTATCTTTTCAATTGCCGCAGCCTGACTCGTTCGGCACTGCAGCTCGGATTGTTCTCCAACCCCTGGATTTGGGTAGGTGTAGCAAGCACAATCGTTTCACAACTGGCATTTACTTACCTCCCTTTTATGAATCGAATTTTCGATTCGGAACCGATTGGAACAAGCGAATGGGTGGCGATCTCGCTTGTTTCTTCGCTGGTCTTTCTAATAGTAGGTATCGAAAAACGGCTGCGAACGGCTTTTGATAAACACTGAATTCGCGACTGCGGGTAAAGGATGTGGCTAAATGTAACCTAGTCCAGCAACTTGGTATAAAATGAGAGCCGCGATCCGCACGTGATCTTTGAGGAAAACCGAGTTGTCTAGTCGTGATTTGGGCGAACATGAACAAAAACTGCACTGTAGCGTTAGCGGTGTTTTTGCTTAGCACGGCCACTGTATATGCATGCAACATCCCCGTTTTTCGCTACGCACTCGAACGCTGGCAAGCCGACACGTGCGAGTTGCTGGTCTTCCACGATGGACCATTCGACGAGGTCACCAAGTCGAAAGTCGATGCACTTCGGCAACGAACGCTTTCAAGTGGCGGCCATGCCAACGTCCAGCTACAACTCATTGACGTGCGTTCCGCTCTAGATTCTAAAAACATCGCGCTTTGGCATGAACTGAAAACGTCGGAAAAAGCGAACCTGCCATATTCGCTGATTCAAACACCTCACACTCGAGGGCCAATGACCGCTTGGCATGGCCCTTTGGATCGAATTGCGGATGAGGTCTTTCAATCACCACTCCGAACGCGACTGAAGGAACGCTTGCTCAATGGCGATTCGATCGTTTGGTTAGTACTCAAATCGCCTGATGAAGCTCGCAATAGTTCAGTACGGAAGTTGATCGGTGAACAGAGCGCTGCACTAGCGCGAAAAATGGTATTGCCAGAAGGAATCGGACTCGCCGGATCGGAACTGCACTCCGAAGTCCCTTTGTTTCTAAAGTTCACTTCGCTTGAAATCGATCGACAAGATCCCCAGGAGCAATTCCTTGTAAGGGTCTTCAGCAACATTCAACAACAGGCATTTCAAGCAGGACAACCGCTGGTAATTCCGGTCTTCGGTCGCGGTCGAGCTCTCGAAGTCATTCCCGCGGAACAGTTGGACGAGAAGCTCTTCGAAGAACTAACGTTGTTTCTGTGTGGCGCGTGTTCCTGTCAAGTAAAAGAGAGCAATCCAGGATTTGATCTACTGATCTCTGCGGATTGGAACAGCGACTTGTTTGGCGAAAATGGAACGCCTCCGCCGCCATCCAAATCTGGATCCGATGCGAGTAAGGCCCCGAAGTTGTTACCCATTGCACCAGGGCGTAAGAAGTAAGCAAATGATGAATCGAACAGTTCTTGCAATGTTAGGCTCGTTGGCTGTACTGGCCACTTCTTTGGTGCTGCTTTCGCGGCCTGATAAAGCCAGCAAATCGCTTGAAAAGCCCCTAATGTTGTTTTGTGCGGCCAGTAATCGTGCAGTAGTTGAAGCCATCCGCTTAGATTACGAAAAAGAATTTGGACGCACCGTTCAAGTTCAGTATGGTCCCTCGCAGACTTTGTTAGCGTCCATGGAGGTTGCACATACAGGTGATCTATATCTCCCCGCCGACGACAGCTTTCTAAAAATCGCCCAAGATAAAAAATTGGTTGCTGAGGTCTTGCCTTTGGCTACCATGCAGCCCGGCGTGGCTGTTTTGAAAGGGAATCCCAAACGGATCCAGTCGCTCGACGATTTGCTAAAAGACAATGTCCGATTTTTTCAAGCAAGTATTGAGGCGAGTGCAATAGGAAAGCTGACCCGTCAAGCATTTAGCGATTCGCAGCGTTGGGAAGAAATCGACGGTGCTACCGACGCCTACCGATCCACGGTAACTGACGTCGCTAATGATGTACTTGTTGGAGCCGCTGATGCGGGAATCGTGTACGACGCCGTACTGCATACGTTCCCCGGCCTTGAGTTTGTGAGCATACCCGAACTATCTAGCCTGCGATCCCAAGTCTCTGTAGGCATCGTGGCTCATTCAGACCAACCGACCGCCGCACTTCACTTCGCGAGGTACTTGGCAGCAGCGGACCGCGGTGGACGTCACTATGAAGAGTTCGGATTTGCCACGGAAAAACAGGAGATTTGGAGCGATGTACCTGAACTGGCCATCTTTGCGGGCTCCATGCTGCGACCTGCCATAGACGATACGATCGCAGCATTCGAGAAACGCGAAGGGGTGCGAGTTACCACTGTCTACAACGGATGCGGCATTCTAGTCGCACAGATGAAGACCGGCCAACTACCGGATGCCTACTTTGCATGCGACAAAGAATTCATGAGTCAAGTCAAGGAGTATTTTCCAAACCCGGTTGATGTTTCAGAGAACGAATTGGTCATCTTGGTCCAAAAGGGCAATCCGCTAAATGTTCGTTCGCTGAAGGACCTCACACGCGAAGGAGTACGAGTGGGGATCGGTCACGAAAAGCAATGCGCGATGGGTTGGATTACACAAAATACATTTCGAGAAGGTGGCATCCAAAATGAAGTCATGGCCAACGTTACTGTGCAAAGTCCTACAGGTGACATGTTGGTGAATCAACTCCGTGCTGGGTCACTAGACGCTGCAGTCGCTTATCTGAGCAACGCAGCGGGGGCGGCCGAGCATCTCGATGCGATCGAAATCACGGGCATCGAATGTTCAGTTGCCACGCAACCTTGGGCGATTGCCTCCAAGAGTAAATATCCGCTCACCGCCAGCCGCTTATTTGAACGCATTTGCTCTGCTGACAGCCAAGACTTGTTTTTGGCTGAAGGATTTCGCTGGCAGAAGAAGTGAATGGACTTTAGTCGCACCCGATTTTTGCTCATGAGGAACCAGTGATGTTCCGGTCACCTCTCGTTTTCGCCCTGGCAACGCTCGCTTTCGCAGGCGTGGTATTGCGTGCTATGCCCGCTGCGGCTCAGCTGCCACAAATTGCTGACAGTCGATTAGGTGTCGATTCATTGAAGTTAGAAGGTGGCAAGCGACTCTTCGGTTTTTTGATCTCGCAGCGCAGTGACCGCAGCATCGTCTTCGCGGTGGAGCGCGCGTGGCTCAGGCTCACTCATCCAGAACTTTTCGATGAACTTGTGACTGCGGAACGCCTTAGATTCGCAGCCACGAAGACAAAGCGTATCGACCGAATCAGCAATTGGATAAAAGCGCGGCCCGATGATCGCGGCTTGATTGCCTTTTTGGAACATGAGCTCGCGAGGTTCAGCGATGCACAGCCAGAGAATCTCGAGCAGAAGAAATTTATAGGCGTCGAACTTACATCGACACAGTACCGCGAACTTGTCCGCCAGCCCCCGGAGCGGCGCAAGATCGCTGGACTGGCGTTTCAACATGACCTGGAATCGGTCACCATCTCGCCCGTCAGTCAGCTGAAAAAAAAGCTGCTTGAGAATGGAGTTGACATTGAAGCTGGTGAAGTCGATCTCAGCGATGAACTCGAAGCTACGACCGCGGAATCCGATAGACAATGGGGGGCTCGTAAAGCGATTGTTGAGTACACCCTACGCAAGCCTCTCGAGTATCAAGGGACCGCCGGCATGTTGCTTAAAAAGTCGCAAACGGTCGATGCCAGCGGGCTCGTAGCTCAACTGATGGGCAGCGGCGCGGGCTTGGATTCGATCAGTCAGCTAGGCGCTGAATTGGGGTTGCCTGAGTTTAAAAAATTGGCTGGACAAGATTCGAACTGGTGGATGAAGGCGACGGAGCCAGCAGAGAAAGAGGGATTTTGTGGAGTCAGCATCCTTCGACTCGAGCAGAATTCGTTGTCATCCACGGTGCGCGTTGAAGCTTATTTTTTTGCGATGGAACAGCCTGGAAAGTGGTTTCAAGTATTCAAGTTTACTGCCGAAGCAAATGCCGCAGAGCAAACCGCGGAGCAACTGAAACAAATCCAAGAAGACCCACTAGTAAAGTCCACGCTAAAATCGCTAGCCGCGCTGGGCCTCAGCGATCAAGCTTTGATCGATCAAGCACTGCGACATGGCACTGCAACCCAAAACGCTATGCAGAACGCTAGCGGGCAATTAAATAGGTCCATCAGCCAACATGCCCGCAGCCTTGACAGCCAACCGATCCTGATTCAGCCCTAAGCGACTAAGTCCGACTCACTCTCTCTTTCTTTTAACCCGTTTGGAGGATTACTTTGAGAACCTGCGTTATTGTCATCGTTTCTCTTGCCATGATGTGCACGATCGCTGCGACTTCTTTTGCACAGGCTGGAACCGATGCGGTCAAAAGTGAGAAGCTCGGAGCGGATATCGCGGCAAAGATCGCTAAAGAGAACCAGATTTCCATCGACTTGTTCAAGCAAATTCAAGCCAGCGAGGAAGCGCGGCAAAGTGTCGTCGTCGTCGATGTGCGCAGCGACAACGAAACCAATGTGTCCGTCATACCCGGCGCAATCACCAAGGCTCAATATGAAGCTAATACGAAGAAATATGGCGGCAAAACAGTTATTGGTTACTGCCTCTCGGGCGGACGCAGTGGCAAGTACGTCAAGCAATTGAAGGCCAAAGGAATTCCGGCGGTGGATTTAAAAGGAAGCATTTTAGGTTGGTGCGAAGCCGGTTTGCCATTGACGACTCTGGATGGCAAGCCGACTAAACGAGTGAATGTATACGGAAACAAAATACCGGCTGAGTATGAATCGGTGGAGTGATGACAATGATAAACCTGTTTCGTCGAGGACTCCACCAAGGCATGGCTCGCACGCGCGGTCCACTTTGATGCTGCATCACAGCGATAACCAGCACAGTGCCAACACAGAGAAGGCGAACCTAGTACGATGAGTGATCAAACACCAGACCACGCAAGTGCTCAGTCGCTTGAACAACCGACCGAGCAAGGGACCAGGCAGGCATCGGATCCGCGTTTGCGAGCGACGGCTTATCATGAGGCTGGTCATGCAGTGATGGCGCTAGCACTCGGACGTCCTATTCAGAAAGTTACGATCTCCCCGAATCAAAACTATCTCGGCGCTTGTCAAATTCAGAAGGGTAGATTCAAGCCAACTAAGGATTGGTTAGAGGACGAGATGCTAATTCTTTTCGCAGGCATGGCGGCCGAATCGCAAGTGACGGGTCGTTACTGCCCCAATGGCGCTTCGCAAGACCTGCGTGGCATTCGTCGATATGCTTTAATGCGAGCCAGCGGGGATCGCCAAGTTGAGAGGTTAGAACGACGATTGCTCGATAAGACCGAGCATCTGCTATCCGATACGGGAACTTGGCAAGCGGTCGAGTTAATCGCTGAAGAGTTGCTAAAGAGCGAAACCATTAGCGGTCGCGCTGCTCGGCACTTCTTTGACTTGGCCGAACAGCGAGCGTCTGACTGAGAAAATTCGCGTTTGATTCTAACCGTAGGTCATTTGCCCCTGTCAGTTATGAACCAGGCAACCACAGTTTGCTTTTCGTTTCTTGTGGTTCGGATTGACCTGGCAGTACGAGGCCACCACCGGTCTCTTGGACGTCATCGCCGCCAAGCATGCTGCCCATCATTGGTCCAGGTCCACGGCCTGCACCACGCGTTTGCTCCATGATGTATTGCATGAAGCTAAGTAGAAACGGATCGTTCGGGTGCTTTTTGGTCGCATTCAAAATGCACTCTTGCGCTTCTTGCACGCGGCCCGCTGCTTGAAGCAACCCCATCCTCTGAACGACGACACGCCCTACAGGTGCATTGGACTTTTCGAGAACTTGCTCCAACTCGGTGCAGTACTTGATCTTTCCATCGAGAGAAGTTTCAAACGAGATCATGCCGCTAAGCGCGGCAATACGAACGGGACTTTCAACTAGACTGTCGCGCGAAAGAATCTCCTTCGAGCAGTGATAATAGCTGCGGTGTGCACCGAGGCCTGCCACACGCACCGTGATCGCCTGTAACTGGTTGTCCGACAAAAGCCGGAAATCGATACGATCCAAATCGATGATGCTCGAAAGCTGAATACTTTCTGCTTGAGTGTTCACAGTCACCGTAGGACGCGTGAGATTCAAGCGTGAGTAGATCTCATTAATGGACTCGCGAGGCACGACAAACGATTGTTCGCCTTCGAGGTGCACTAGCAAACCGCGGATCAGCGCGCGCTTACGTTCATCCTGAGCCGCTTCAAGTACCGTTTGGTTGTCCAGAACTGGCAACTGGCAATTAAGAAAATCTTCGACCAGTTCCTTTCCGCTCTGCTCAATCGTCAATCGCGACCCAGGCGATGCCACTGGAACCTTAGGACGTCGAAGTAGCAGCGGATATGGGCTATCGGAAGGTATCTCGTGGCCAGCAATCTCTTCACCCAGTTGAAGCACTTCGAGCAAGCGATCAAGGTGTTCTTTTTGATTGCGCATGCTTCGTGCAACTACCAAAACACGAGCTGGTCGGTCGGTCTGTTTGCCGAACGTAACTACCGTTGCTACGAACTGAGCGATTTCTGATTCGTCAGCGACAGGCTCCCCAAGGATCCGCCCTTTATTCAGGGAAAAGGGTCGATCGTAAACGGCGAACACGCGTTTGGCTGGGACTTCATCGTTCACCGCGGCTGCGTAGAACTCGCGCATTTGATCTGCTTCTTGAC
>JANPLP010000260.1:0-7970 GCA_031426595.1 Planctomycetia bacterium
TTCCGTCATGCCAGAAACCCACCACCGCTCCCGGTAAATCACCCGCTTCAATCGCTCCTTCAATCGCCGCACGAATCTCCGCTTTCGCTTGTTCAACTACTTTGCCATCGCCCACCTGCCTGGCGCGAACACTCGAAACAGACGCAAAAAGCACCAGCGAAGTGACTAGTAGCAGCCTCACAGTGTCAGCAACCAGCTTCATGTCGAACCTATCTTTTAGAGTGATCGTTTTATAGTAACCCATTCATGGTCACGAATGCTCAGTGAAAGTTTCAATTGCAAGGCTGCATCATACTTGGGCTGAGCCGTGGATGCGAGAAGCGAGCAAAGTGGAAGTGGCGTGCCAAAAGACCGACCGGAAGCGGTCCAGCAACCAGCAACTCTAACCTCTGCGTAACTTGTAACACTGCTAAAGAATTTTGTACGGCTGGCCCGAGCCCCAGTCGATAACCTTCAAGTGACCTCGCGGTATCTAACCCATCGCCGCGATTCATCACATCGGGACGAGTCCAGGATCCAGGACTCGTCAATATTGCGCAAGGACGACGCTAGCCTACTGGTTCATTGAAGCGCAATTGGACAGCACATGTCATTGGAATGGTTTCACGCTATGCTCGGCGCGATGTTCGTCGGCGTATGGATTATGGTTGGTCAAATCATGGCTACCGAGCGGTTCCGCCATGAGACCGATCCCTGACGACGCCGCTCATTGAAGGCCGTCGGCAGTTGGCAGATCCACTGCATGGCGGACTCTCCAAGGGTTTCCGCGCGGCACTGCGCGCACCCCTTAAACCTACATCAACTGAAACTAATTCGCGTTCTGACTTTAGGTGCAGAAGCGATCGGGTCACTCCCGAAATCGGTCAAGCGGATTTTCGGGCCAAGCATGTTTTGGATAACGAGCTCGCAGCTCTTTTCGAACGACTGAGTACGTATTCTTCCAGAAGCTCGCCAAGTCATCCGTAATCTGTTGGCAACGCATGTTGGGTGCAAGCAAATGGAGCAACAGCGGAACACGTCCCCCAGCAATTCGCGGCGTCTCCGCCAAACTGAAGAACTCCTGAATTCTCGCGGCCAGAATGGGCGGCTTCCCCAGCTCATACTGCAGTAATACGTTTCGCCCACTCGGCAAAGTAAAATTCTCCGGTGCACTCTGTTGCAATAGCCTGCGATGGTTCGCGTTCAGTAATCCTTCGAGCAGACTACGCCAAGGGAGTTGCCTAAGCTCATCCAGGCTTCTCATGCCGTAGCACCATTGCTGTAACGACTCTTGCAAGTCCTGCGGAGCCAACGAAGGCAAACCACTGTCCGGCATCGCCTCAGCCAACCAACGCACCCGTGCCAGCCAACTATTCAAGTGCTTGTCATCCGTGGGCAGCACCTTATGCCATTGCTGAACCGCAGCGTTGGCAAGCATCCGAGCGGTCGCCTCATCGAGCGGAGTCGCAATGGGCGTTTCCTCAATGATCAAGTCCATCCAGTACGTCCGTCGCCTAGCGACCACACTACCTTGCGTAGGATGCATAAATCGATCATCGCTCTGCCGTAAATGCTCAAGCGGCAACCATTCAGGTGCAATGCCGGCCGCTTGCCGCACACTCGCTTCGCTGGCACCGGCATCCAGGTCGATGCACAAAAACAACTCTGCCTCCCGCACGCCCGAACCGTTTTCTAGTTTCACTCCTCGACCACCGACCATCAATCCCCGCGCGTCGTGCGGACTTCGGCGACGCGCAAGCCGATCGGGGAACGCAGCCAACAGCGCGAGGGGCAACTGGTCTGTCAGTGGTTCTTCAGCAATTCTCCCAAGCGTTTGCGCCGCCTGCTGCGATAATTGCTCAGCCACACGCGCCACCTGCTGTGCAGGACCGGGCTTGATCGCGAGCGCCGAGGCCGGCGCGAACTGGCTGCGCCCCTGCAGGAAATCGTTGAGCCTACTCAATCGATGCGTTACGTCGCAGGGATGATGCTGCGATGGACGAGTGAACGGCTGCTTGGAATTTCCCCCTGCTGCATGCCTGTCGAACACATCGCGTTCCGATAACATCGCAGCCGCCAACGCAGTAGCGTGCGGAATTCCCAATGCATGCCCTTCAACTAACAACCTCGCCAAGCGGGGATGGACTGGCAGTTGCAAAAGTTGTCGACCCAGCGCGGTTGGATGACCTTCAGTGACCGCACCGATCCGCTCCAACACTTGCGTTGCTAACTCGATAGACGACTCTCGAGGTGCCGTAACCCAAGGAAATGCAGCCGGATTCGATTCGCCCCAACACAACAACTGGAGGACCGCGCCCGCTAAGTCAACTCGTAAGATTTCTGGCTCGAGATGCTCTGCGCGGGCTCGTTGCATCGCTTCATCCCACAAACGATAACAGACGCCCGGCGCCGTCCGGCCCGCTCGCCCAGCTCGCTGAACCGCCGACGCTTGAGAAATAGGCTCTAACTGCAACCGATTCAATCCCAAGCTAGAATCCACTCGCTGCACACGCGCCCAGCCACTGTCGATTACGATCCGCACACCATCGATGGTCAACGATGTTTCTGCGATGTTCGTTGACAAAATGATTTTTCGTTTCATGGAGGGCTGCAAGACTCGGTCTTGATCCTGCGAAGCCATCTCCCCGAACAATCGCATCAGCTCCCAATCTTCACGTTGAGCCCTCCCTTCAAGCTGCCTGGCGACTTGCTCAATCTCACCCGCACCAGGCAGGAAGATCAGCATGTCGCCGTCGTGCTCCGCCGCAGCAGCGACGGCCCGCTCCGCCGCCAAGTCAACCAACTTACCGCGATCTCCAAAACGACTGTAATGAATCGCCACAGGATGCAACTGCCCCGGAACACGAATCACGGGAGGTTGATTTAAGTACTCACCGATCGCATGCGTGTTCAGCGTGGCACTCATGACCACCAAACGCAGATCGGGTCGGAGCTCAGACTGAATCCGACGCAACATACCTAAGAGCAAGTCATACTCGAGCGATCGTTCATGGAATTCATCCAAGATCACGACCGATATTCCGGCTAGCTCAATATCCCCCTGAAGCTGTCGTAGCAGAATGCCCGGCGTCATCGCAATCAACCGCGTGCTCGCCGTTATTCGATGGTCAAAGCGAACTTGATAGCCTACAAGACCACCTACGTCCACTCTCAGTTCACTCGCAATCCGAGCCGCCGCAGCTCTCGCCGCAATCCGACGAGGTTGAACTAACAAAACCTTACTAACATCTGCACCGGAGCGACGGCTGTTTCCATGTAGCAATGCCGGCGCGACGCGAGTTGTCTTTCCCGCTCCAGGCGCTGCCTCCACAATCAGACAAGAACTGTCAGCCACCGCGGCCACGATCTCTTGCAGAACATCATCTATAGGCAGGCGAGAGTTGAGTTGAACCACTTCATTGCATCGATTGGAGCTTTTAAGTCGCAAGGCGCAGGGAAAAAAGTTTGTCCAGACAATCCACTTTTTGGCTGCCGCACCCACACGCTACAGTGCGCGTATTCGCAACGGATCACCGCCATTCTAAGCACGAAACGTTTTAGTGCGAGCAGTGAGGATTAACTCCACTACTCGTCAATCGTTGGCGCAACCTGAGGACATAGGAGATGACGCATCGACTCTCCCGACACACCAGTGCAAGCAACATACATCTCGAAGCAGTTTCTACCTCCAGCGGCACAGCACGCCAAGAAGTCAATCTCACACGGATTGGGGACGGCCCTGCCGCTATCAGGCCGAACTTGTCCAGAGAGTTCAAACGGCTTGTGCGGAGTTGCAGTAGCAGGAGGAGCTACCGCCGCGGCTGAAACCTCTGGAATGACCTTGGGAACCGCTCCGCAAATGCAACTCGCATTCGGAAGCCCCTGTGATGGGACCGGATTTGAATAGACGGCCGCGCCAGGCAAGTGGCCGTAATGCGGTACGACATAAACACCGCAAACTGGAATCGATCCAGGCCGTATGACGGTCGGGCTCGGGCCATATACAATAGGTCTTGCCGAGTAAGTGCTGCAACTCGATTGGGCAGAACCAGAATAACTGTGAACAATCGTGGAATTGCAGACCGATACGAATTGGGGGCTGCAACAGGTTGCCAACGGAGCGGCTGGACGACGGGGGGATCTGCGAATGCGCAACTTTTGGAAACACTTTACTTGTGGACAGCCTACTTGCGGACAGCTTCCCTGCCGGACCTGCGCTCCAGCGACGCCGGGCATCGCCGACATCCAAAGTACCACCAAAAAACCTAACAATCGCATTCAACACTCCCTTTAAACCTAACCATTAGCGCGTTCGCTTGGCAGATTTTGACGGGGCATGACTTTCACGTCTAGATTGATTTGCGTCAATTACGGTATCCCAAAATCGTTACCTTATACTTGCCTTGACGCTTGATTTCGGGCCGCAATCGCGTGATTAAGTGCGAGAACAAGCTGATCGGATCTGTCTACAATGCTCCAAGCCATGCTCAATGATGTGCAAGCGGCAACTGAAAGTGCGATCCGCTGCGGCGACTGGAATCGCTACGAGGGTAGAAACTCCAAGAAGCTCGAATTATTACTGGCGGAAAAAGCTGACCAGCCATTCGTTCAACTAACCAGCAGTGGAACAGCCGCTTTGGAGATCCTCTTGCGGGCTGCGGGTTTGAACTCCGACGGCGAAGTCATGATCTCGAGCTACGACTATCCAGGAAACTTTTGGGCGATCGAGCGAGTTGGCGCGCGTCCTGTTTTAGTGGATACGGAACCGTCTAGCTGGCGTGTAAACCAACAATCGCTCGACGAAGTTTTCCGGCCCGCCTGCAAAGCGCTCGTTGTGAGCCACTTGCATGGCCAACTCCAAAAAATGGATCAGTTGCTCGAATGGTGCAATGCTAGAAATGTCCTACTGATCGAAGACGCTTGCCAAGCGATTGGCGCAACCTGGCTGGGGCGACCAGTGGGCAGCTATGGACATGCTGCCATGTTCAGCTTCGGCGGAGGAAAACTGCTCTCATGCGGACGCGGAGGCGCGTGGGCGACTGCCGACGAGACTCTCGCGACTCGTGCCCGGGTTGCTGGGGGAGCCGGAAGCGGTCCTTACTTGATCAGCGAATTACAAGCCGCCGTTGTTTGCGCACAATGGGACTGGCTAAACGCTATCAACGCAAACAGCAGAGACTACTTCCACCAGCTTGAGATAAACTTCAATTCTTCCAGCGAAGGTTGGCAATTCGCCTCGCGCGACTCTCTGCCCCACACAGCCTACTATCAGTGTGGCTGGATAACTGCCAGTAGCGATCCACACCGACAGGAGCTCCTCTCCGCGTTGCGGAGGATACCACCGGCGGGAGATGCACCAGCACTTCAGCAGATCCCATTTGGAGTCGGTTTTCCTGGGTTTCACCGCCGATCTCGCAAACGCTGCCGGATCGACACAACGTTATCAAATGCTATTAATAGCGCAGATAAAACGCTTGTACTGCATCACAGCATCGCCCTACAACAGAGTGATTCGGCCAACGCTCAATGGGCACCTTCAGAAGTGGCCAGCTGGATTAAGAAAAACATTGAAATAACACTAGTTTCTTAATCCAGCTCGACCTGTACGAGGTTCGCAAAAACCTCGCACAGCATGAGATGCGTTCACATCGCATGTTTATCAAGCGCTATCTTTTCGAACTCGTCGAGATCTATAGTCATCGTCGCAGCACGACGAATTGGCAGCACTGAAGAACCTTTTTCGGCTTGACCCTTGAGCTCGCCTCGCAGCACTTTTACGTCTGCTGGAGCTTCGATTCCCAAGGTTATGCGGTTTCCGCAAATCTTGGAGACAACGAGAACGATATTGTCACCAATAATCAGCTTCTCACCTTCTTTACGACTTAATACTAGCATCTGACTGACCTCCGTGAAATGTTTACTCTCGCCATAGCTACTCGCTAGATGGCAAACAAACTTGGAAACTAGACTCCATTAGCGACTAATTTGTTCAAGTATTCTTGAGATGAGTTTCTAGAAGCAATAACTGTTCCCGACTCGTCTCTCGTTACTTAAATTATTCTTTCTTCGAATCTATACGTTTAAAGGCACATTTGAGTTCCAACGTGTCACAACCCCTTACAAATTCAACATCGATTGCTAGTAATGGCTCGGACGCACTCTTACAATTCTTGTCCCGATTTGAGAATGCTATCTCAGTCTGCAACATTATTAGGCGCCGACTAGCTGCCATCCCTTTCATTTTGCCCAATCGATCGATTACGAGAATTTGAGCTAGCAAACTCACCCACCAGGAAACCAGTCACTTACATTGCTGCTGATCGCTGTCATGCTCGCTCTACTCTATTAAACGACAGACGCTTGACACCTTTGGTCACGCTGAAATCGGATTTTTCATTTTTGGAATTTCTGTTTGCTTCAACAAGCTTCCGCGTTCAACTGCACATCGCCTAGGAAAGTTAGCTAGCTTGGAGTAAAAATAATGCCCCAACCTGCCCACTGCAGCGCACGGCAGACCAAGTCACCGACCGCACGTCGAACGGAGCTCTGCACCACGGCCGCCGCCATCCAGAATCCAGCCATCCAGAATCAGGAAGTTGGGAGCAGTAACACTCGAACATATTTGGTTGAGCCATGAAGCAGTATCTTGAACTGATGCGCAAAGTACTTGAAGAGGGACACAGTAAACCTGATCGCACGGGGACCGGCACGCTAAGTCTATTTGGTCATCAAATGCGGTTCGACCTCTCCCATGGACTCCCGCTGCTTACGACCAAACGTGTTCACCTGCGGAGCATCCTGGTTGAATTGCTGTGGTTCCTTCGTGGCGAAACCAATGTTCGCTACTTGCACGAAAACAAAGTTTCCATCTGGGACGAATGGGCCGACGAAAACGGAGAGCTTGGCCCGGTTTACGGTAAACAATGGCGCTGTTGGGAATCAGCCGACGGGCGAACAGTCGATCAGATCCTCGAAGTGCAGCAGCAGATTCGCGACAATCCCAATAGCCGACGATTGATCGTGAGCGCCTGGAACGTAGGCGAGGTTCCGCAAATGGCCTTACCACCTTGCCATCTGCTGTTTCAATTTTACGTGGCTGATGGACGCCTCAGTTGCCAGCTTTATCAGCGCAGCGCGGACTTGTTTCTAGGGGTGCCGTTCAACATCGCATCCTACGCCCTGCTCACGATCATGATGGCGCGAGCCACAGGCTACGAACCTGGCGATTTTGTTCATACTCTGGGTGACGTACACCTGTACTCCAATCACCTAGAACAGGCTCGCTTGCAACTCACCCGCGAGCCTCGCAAGTTGCCGACTATTCGAATTCTCAACGCTCGCAATTCGATCCTCGACTATCAGTTCTCAGACTTCGAACTCGTCGACTACGATCCGCATCCGCACATCCCCGCCGCCGTCGCAATCTAGCTCCCGCCTCTTTTACCCCGCATGTATCGCCCGATACTTTGGGTACGCTGACCTAATCGCATGCACTCAAATACTACTGCAAACCTGACGTCCGAGCGCAATTGGGTAGCCGTCGTCGCCATCGCAAGCAACGGAGTCATTGGCAATCAGGGCGAGTTGCCGTGGCGATTGAGCAGCGACCTCAAGCGATTCAAGCACTTAACAATGGGCCATTGTCTCGTGATGGGTCGAAAGACTTACGAATCCATTGGACGTCCGCTCCCGGGTCGGCAAACGATAGTCCTCTCGCAATCGGGGTTCAATGCCCACCACGACGAAATCCGCTGCGCGACTCGCCCAGAAGAGGTCGCGGCCCTGGTGGAACCCAATCGTCGAGTCATGCTTGTTGGTGGCGCGCAGATCTATCAAATCGCGTTGGCTCACTGCAGCGAGATTTGGTTGACGCGCGTGCTGGCCGATGTTGAAGGTGATGTCTATTTTCCTGACATCAATTGGACTCAGTGGGAACTAGTTTCCACCGAGTCACTTCCCGTCAGCGAACGCGATCAGTACCCCACTGAATT
>JANPLP010000261.1:0-11635 GCA_031426595.1 Planctomycetia bacterium
ATGATCTGCGCGCCGACAGCGGGTGCGCTTATTTAAAATTAATGAAACTGGAAATGTGGTGATGTTCCCGGAGCATTCGCCTAGTGAATCGACTCGTAGCTAATCTTGAAGGCGAGCTTGGTGGTAAGTAGGAGGCATAACAAAGTCATGCCATTGATAACCATCAGGAAGTAGCTCGGATGAAGCAAACTCCAGATGCAAAATACGACGATGGCGACTCGTGCCCTGAAAAGACGCTCCGCTCGCATGGCTTAACAAGGGACGCATCGCCAAAACGTCTCCTGCACCAGCGTGAACTGTAAACGCATGATCCACGCCAACTCCGCTGCTGTCACTTGCAACGTGCGAACCGGGAATCACTCGAAGTGGTCCATTTTCATCGGTAACCTCATCAAGATGAAGCCGCAGTGTCAGCATCTGCCTTAGAATTTCATCGCTGGCAATCACATGAGGGACGCCGCCTTTGATAGTCGGCCTCGTAAACTTTGGTGACTTACCAGAATGATCTTTAATTGCAATCGACGTGTCTTTGTGCCAAGGTAAATTCCACGTGCGCTCCGGCGGCTTATCAAAGAACAAGGCTCTTACCAAACCCAATCCATCACCGAGCACGTCACGGAGTACAGAAAGCATTGGATCAACGTGCCAAACAGTTTTCACTTCGGGAATCGAACGGATTAGGTTTCGGGCTGCATAAACATGCCCACGACTTGATCGAGCGAGCACTGATTGCGACTCCTCTTCGAAAACGTCCTTAAAAACAGCCAGCAGTCGCTGGATCGTCTTCGTATCGATGGCCTGGTGAAGCAGGCTAAAACCATCGCGGTCCAAATTCCATTCAGTTTGCGGCATAGGTTTTTCCTACTTAAGAAACAACTGGCTCTGGGTTCGCCGCCCTAATGAGTAGTAGCAAAAAGTTCCATCGACACGGTAGCGAAGGGCTGTTGTTGAATTATCTTCCTAACTGCCGCAACGCGGACGCTACGCCAAGACTGACATCAACCATGCGCGGGTAGTCAAGGGTATCAGGGGTGTCAGTAGCCAAATGATAGTTGGGATTACGCAGGAAGCTGGTGTCGGTCAGCATCAACGCCGGATAACCTTGGTCCCAGAACGAACTATTGTCGCTGAGCCGAATTTCGCGGATCTTTTCGGGCAAGCAAATCGAGAAAAGGGGTAGACGTGTGCCGCGTTTGAAGCCACGACGAAATCCGTATGCTAACTTCCATGATGCCATGTTACCGACGGCAGCGAGAAAGTTGCCTCGCTTTGGAAACCAACGATGGAGGAATTTTGGTATCGAAGTAGGCACCTGTTGGGACCCTACCTCGTCGCTGAAATAACCAACCATTTCAAGGCATAACATGCCAACGATTTTGTCGCCGCGAATACGCGATTGTCGCGCGTGATACTGACTGCCCATCGCGTCCACGTTGAAGTAAGGTGGCTCCTCGCAGGCAAAGGCGACGTAGCGGATCGTCCGCCGGGCAACGTGCGCTTTCATCAAGCGAGTCACTTCCAGCAGAACCGCTACCGCTGATGCGTTGTCGTCTGCTCCGGGCGTCGAAGGCACTGTGTCATAGTGAGCACCGAGCAA
This sequence comes from Planctomycetia bacterium, assembly GCA_031426595.1. Lineage (GTDB taxonomy): Bacteria > Planctomycetota > Planctomycetia > Pirellulales > Pirellulaceae > Aureliella. The sequence continues at coordinate 1,598 of JANPLP010000261.1, forward strand.
GATCACTTCGTCGGGAGCACGCGAACCAGCTTGGGTGACGACTAAGTTCGTCGCTGGATCGCCTAGCGCATCGAACGGTTCCTCGGCAACTTCGAATCCCATCGATTCCCACTGGGCGCGAAGATATCCGATGGTGGCTTGGATCGTTTTCGGCTTGCTGATCGTCCGCGGCCCGATCAATCCCGCGAGTCGATCTACATGCAACGCCAACTGTTGCTCCATCGCGTTGCGTTCGCCTGCATCGATCATGTCTCGTTCCATCTGGAAAATCGCGATGTTTTGGTGGCCCAATTCACAGTTTCCGGCGTATTGCACACGTTATCAAGAGGCATCTCGGCCGACTAACAGTCACATCGAGTAGCCAGCCACGCGCGAACCGTGATCGGCTGAGCGAAAAGGAGATGTGGTTCGCCAAGCAAATCGATATTCCAAGGTTCGCACATTGTATTCAGACGCTCTGTGTAACTTGCTGGTAATAATTTCCACGGAGTATGGTCGATTTCGCCCCGGTACAAATGACCTTGGCGGTCAACGCTGTAGAGGCAGTAGCGCGCCGTCAACCAATGCTCGAGCGTGCCAAGTTGAGCGTAGTAGGTGTCGCCGATCGCTCGATAACTAGCGTCAAACGTGGCTGGCGACTCACCTCGATGCGTTCGTTCACTCCGGTAGGTGATCACCGCTGAATCGTCTTTTGTCAGTGACATGGTCGCGTCCATATAAGGCAAATTGAAGGTCGCCCGAGCTGCACGAACAGCCATTCGATTTGCAGCGTCAAGCGAGAAGAACCAAACTCCAGGCTTGTTGTCATAAATCACGTAGGTGCGAACGTTAAGTTCCAGAAAGCGACTCAGCTTTGGAATAGATGGACAACATCTCGGTGCGATATCCGACATCAAGAACGGTACCACGCCGATCCAGGCTTTGCCATCAAGTGTGTCGAGCGTAAGTCCTTTGGGAAGCAGCGGTGCCAAAACACTGGGATCGACAGGCCAATGAGCGAACAGCAACTCGGACCAAGTCATCCGCATGATCCAGGGTTGTTTTGGCAACTGCCAAGTACGATCACTAGTGGCGGTCATGCAGGTCCTTCAAGGCCGACTCACGTCGGGGTACTGAAATGCGAAACCTTCTCTAGCCAACATCTTCGACACCCGTGCAGGATGCTAAAACTGTACACCAGCGCAGTGTTTAGTGGGATTGGTTTTTATCTGACATGGTTAGATTACTGGCCCAGCCCAAGTGCTATTTGCGTAGGCGGCTGCTTGCGCGATGCTGAAATTGTCCAAATGGCTGTAAAATGGCTGTGCTGGTTTTGCAGGTGGTTGTATTGCAGGTCGTTGCATAACGGCCAGAAGCAAGGAGCACCAAGAATCGGATGGTGGAGTTGGATGGGACTAATTGAGGTTATACTGGTATGGACGTCTGACGAACACACGCCCCTAAAGCACGGAGGAGTTATTGATGGCGACCAACCACGGAAAGAACAAAGCCAAACCCAAACCCAAACCCAAACGACGCACGCCAATCGGTGCTGCAGTACCGCATATCAACACTCGACGATCTTTTGAGCGTGCCAGCGAAGCGTTTTACGTGGACAATAACGCGGACCACGCCCTGCAACTGCTACAACAAATCGAAGCTCAAGGGTACATGTCGATCGAGGTGATGAATCTGTATCTGGATGTCCTCCATCATCTTCGAGATTTTGATCAGTATGCTCGCGTCGCGGTGCTGATGGCTGAACGAAGTCCCAACGACGCCATTGCAAACTTGTTGGCTGCGTCTGGGGCTTATGCGACCATGCAGCCGATCTCTAGCATTCTGTACTTCGAGCAAGTCGAGAAACTTGCTCCTGGGCATCCTGCGGCACTCACGGCGAAAAAAGAGCTGGCAAAGTTACGTCGCCTTTTGCCTGATATCCTCGATGCGTACATCGATGATTTACCTAAAGACCTGCCACGGATCGCTTCGGTCGAAAAGATCTTGCATGTCGTCAAGCTGGGGCGATTTGATGACGCGATCAAGCGCGCAGAGAAGCATTTGCAAACTTATCCGGCTGACCTTCGAATCCGCAATAATCTCGCTTCGAGCCTTGCCCTAAAAGGCGATGGAAGGAGAGCGATGAAGCTCCTGGATGAAACGCTTGACATCGCGCCCGGTAATTTTTACGCTCGCGCAGCCCGCTGTCGGATAGCTTACCTTCAGGGCAACTCCGCCAAAAGCAGAGCGGACGCTGACAAGCTGTTCAGTCTGCAACCTAGGCAACTCAGCGACTTGACAATAGCGGCTGAATCGTTCGCCTTCATAGGCGACGATAACGGTATCCGCGGGGCCTATGAAGAAGCCGCGAAGCGCAATTGGCTCCAAGATCTGGCGAACGACGTAGCATTGCTCACGAACTTGTTTGGAACTAGTTTGGCGCGTGCTGGCAATACGAAGTCTGCCAAAGCACACTGGAAGGAAGCCGTTAAGCTGGCGGGAAACGCAACGACGGCTCAAGAAAACCTCGACGACCTGCGACGACCGACTGGCGAACAATGGGGACCAGCATACTTTGATCTTCAAGTATTTTTGTCGCAATCGCAGCTAGCCGATATCGAAGTGATCGGCGCCCGCGGTAAGAAGATCGAAAATGCAATCGAAGCGACCGAGTTGCTTAGTCGACTGGCACGTGGCCTTCTAGCAAAACACCCCGAAATCGAACGCGTAATCCCGGCCATGTTGGATCGGGGTGATGAAGTATGCCAGCGAATGAGCCTAATCCTAGCGCGAGGAAGTCAAAGTTTGGTTGTGAAAACAGCTTTGCTAGACTATCTATGCGGCTCGCGCGGAACCGACGAGATTCGCCAGCAATTACTGTTGTGGTTGGATGAACTCGGGCAACCTTTTGAGTCCCCTCTGTCCATGTATGCGAAGGGGAAAGTCCAACAGTTTGAAATAATCAGTTTTGACATTACTAATGAGCCTACAATTCCAATCGGTCGAACTGACGAAACCAATGAGTTGCTTGTGGCAGCCACCAGCGCTTTAAAAGGTGGTGATGGAGTGGAAGCCGAGAGACTGTTGCGACAGGTCCAACAGATCGAACCCGACCAGCCCGATGTACTGAACAACCTTGCGGTAGCTTTGCAGATTCAAAAGCGGACAGCCGAAGCGGACTTGCTTGTCGATGAAATCACCAAGAAATATCCCGACTACTTCTTTAGTCTGCTCGCCGCAGTCAACCAATTCATTGTTCGGAAACAGTACGATAAGGCGCTTGAAATCTCCGTCAAGTTGCAGCGTCGAAAGCGTCTTCACTTCACGGAGTTCATTGCTCTAGCAAAATCAATGATTTACCTTTATACCGGGCGGATGGAGCATGCCAGCGCCCAGTATTGGCTAAATATGCTCGAACGGTACGATCCTGAAGATCCCGAGCTCCCTTCGCTAAAACGACTCATGTCACGTGCGCAGAATCAGAAAAGTTTTTGGAAGCAGATGTTCACCTAGTCGAAGCCGATTTGCCACTTCATCAAATTGTTTGACGGAAGGTCTTTGAGAAGAGGCAGTATCAGCGCCTTGGTGCGAACATTAGCGACATTAAAAACCAGCGGGCAGTCGCACGAGAATCGCGAAGCAAAGGTAAGCACAACAGCTGCCTCGCTTGCTCCGTCGAGCCTCATTGCCATCGATTGAGCTCAAGATACACGCTGCAACGCCGATTCCAGTCGATACGATGTTGTGCTTTACTTCTTAGGCTTCAAGCGAGCTTCCGTTCCTTCGATGTGGCTGAGTCCCCAGTTAGCAACCGATTCGAGAACAGATTTCAGCGAAGCACCTTTGGCGGTTAGTCGATAAGCTTCACGAGTTGGTTCGTCACTTGGGGTCCATCTTTCAATCATTCCACTGTTGATCAGCTTATCTAATCTGTCGGCCAAGATATTGGTGGCGATTTTCTCGGGTGAGCGGCAGAAGTCGTTGAAATAGCATTTTCCAAACATCATGTCGCGAATGATCAAGAGTGTCCACTTGTCGCCGATGAGGTCCAGGGTGCATGCGACGGGACACGGTGAACGTTTATGTTTTGATTTTTTCATAGCGATGGAATGTTGTTCTCTGCGTTCGCGATCGGACATTAACTGCTGTTGACGTTAGTCTAACCACTTGTAAAATGCAAGCAACTTGCATTTTGCAAGTTGCTGTTTCCTACGCGCCGGCAACTGAAAAGGCGGAGCTCCCCAATGCAGACTTTTGATAATCACCCCACGGTGCAAGTGGTTCGGAACAAAGCCAGTCGCGCCGCACCGCTGGACCTCAGCGCGGACACGCTGCGGCAATGGTGCCTTGCAGCGGGCGCAGATGATGTGGGTTTTGTGAACATCCAACGCAGCGAACTAGATGACGAGCGTGATGATATCTTACGAGTGTTTCCAGCCACGAAGTCGCTCATCTGTTTTGTGAACCGCATGAATCCTGATTCGGTTCGCAGTCCTGCACGGAACATTGCGAATCACGAGTTTCATGAGGCGGGAGACGAAGTGAACGAAACGGCTAGGCACATCGTGACAACACTGGCCAAGCAGGGTGTTCGAGCAGTCAATCCGCCGATGGCCTTTCCGATGGAAGTGGAGCGATTTCCGGGCAAGATGTGGTCCATCTCGCTGAAACCGCTTGCTGTTGCGGCGGGGCTTGGGCAGATGGGTATCCATCGCAATGTCATCCATCCCAAGTTCGGAAACTTTATTGTTTTAGGGGTCGTGTTGTTAGAAGCGGCTGTCTCTGCGGAAGCGCAACCGATCGACTACAACCCGTGTGTCAATTGCAAACTATGCGTGGCGGCATGTCCGGTCGGAGCAATCTCGACAAATGGAGACTTCAATTTCTCGTCGTGTTATGCCCATAACTATCGAGAGTTTATGAGTGGTTTTACCGACTTTGTTGAGAACATCGCAGACAGCAGCAATGCGGTGAAGTATCGGACCAAAGTTTCGGATAACGAGTCCGTTTCTATGTGGCAGTCGCTCGCATTTCGTCCGAACTATAAGGCGGCCTACTGCATCAGCGTCTGCCCTGCTGGCGAGGATGTCATTGCTCCGTTCCTCGAGGATCGCGGCAACTTTATCCGCGACGTGGTAAAGCCGTTTCAGCAAAAGGAAGAAACGATCTACGTTCAACCCAACTCGGATGCTGAGCAGTACGTCAAGAAACGCTTCCCTCACAAAACCACGAAACGCATTGGAGCCGTATTGCGTCCGGTTTCCATCAATGGTTTCATCAAGCTCATGCAGCACGGCTTCCAACCAGGACAATCGAAGGGGCTTTCCGCTCGCTATCATTTTCATTTCACCGGTCGCCAGCCAGGCGCGTGTACCGTGACGATCCAAGATGAAAAAATATCTGTGCAAGATGCAGTCGAGGGTACTTGCGACTTGAGGATTACAGCGGACTCGATGGCATGGCTCAGGCTATTGAGAAAGGAAGCTTCCGCCGCTTGGCTTATTTCAACTTTCCAGATCCGCTTGTGGGGCGATCCAAGACTTTTACTTGCGTTCGCAAGATGCTTTCCTTAATCGCTACAGAATCCCCCGGCAGAAGCCGCGGCCTAGCGAGAGCATCATCGATGGAACGGTGCAAAGATTTTGTTGGCTTTGGTTCAAGCCTCGCTCACTTCTCGCGGTACTCATCCAACAACTTTGGTGGCCATCTCCCTATTCCCGACGCACGTTAAGCAATTATCGGAGAATCAAGCAAAATTTTCTGGATAGGCTGGGGAGGATATGACGATTGAAGGGATTAACCTGCATCCCCTCAGTGCAGCTCATACCTTTTGGATTAGGCTCGGGTACGACTATGCAAGATAAGAACCAATCGAAAGTTCGTCCTCGTCCTAAGACATTGCGTGCATTAGGAACGAATGAGCCCCCGTTGCAGGTCACAGTCGACGACTGCGTGTTCGAGCGAGTGTGTGTCTTCAAGCACGATTCCTGGGCGGCGACGGCACTTTATGCTTCCGAGTCGGAACGACATATTGTCTGCAAGTTCAATCGAACAGTGTCGATCGGTCCCATACCTATGCGTTGGCTCGGTACCGCTCTCGCTCGTCGCGAGCACGATTTCCTGGACCAACTGGAGGGTGTGAAGGGGATTCCGAAGGTTTACCGGGACGTGTGTGTTCTTGGCAAGATCGCATCGCATGCAGTTGCCCATGACTTTGTGGTAGGCAAACCGTTGTCGCTTTGCAATGAAGTTCCCAAGGGGTTTTTTGAGCGAGTTGAAACGCTTTTGGCTGAGCTGCATGCCAGGCGCATTGCCTATGTCGACTTACACAAGCAAGAGAATGTGATCGTCGGCGAAGACGGCTTACCTTATCTGATTGACTTTCAGGTCAGCGTCCAGTTTCGGCGTTGGATCCTTGGAAATCTGGGGCTGCGCATGCTGCAAGATATGGATCTTTATAATGTTAGCAAGCATCGAAAGATCCATCGTCAAACTTCTTCGAGTTCGATTGAATGCAAGCGACCTTGGTGGTTGAATGTCCATCGAGCGATCGCTGTACCCTTGCGCACTTTCCGTCGCCATTTGCTTGTCATGCTGCGAGTGCGTTCTGGGCATGGGAGCTCTTATACCGAGATCGAACCTGAAATTGGTTTGCGTCGAGCTGACGCAATTTAGGCAGCCTGACAGGTGGATTTGAGGACAATGCCCTTCGGAGAGTCAGGGGTGCTACCCGCTGAGACTTAGGGGTGCATGCTGAGCTTGGTCGGGATCGGGACTGCGATAGGAACGTTTTGCTATGCACCCAAAGATATACGAACTGCTGAACCGCTGGGAGGAAGGGCTGGAGAATGACCAGCAGATTTCGCAATCGTTCTGGTGGGTTTGTGCCTCGCCGGTTATTGGCTATCTGTGATAAGGCTCTGGCTCGCGAGCTCGAACATCGATACCAGTCGGTCGTCAATTTGCGAGAGGACGTCGAGCGCTACTTGGCGGGTGAACCGATCAGTGTCGTCAAGGAGACAGCTTGGTCAAGAATGTCACGTACTGTGCGTCGTCGATCGCACCTGGCCGCCGCTTTGCTGGTGGGAGTTTCGATGGCCATTATTGCAGCCGTCGTTGGTAGCGTATTGCTTAACCAGAACGTGGTGTGCCAATATTGAGCTTGGCAATACGCTTGCTGAAGTTCGTGCAGCGTTGGCCACGAACGGTCGTTGGACGCTTTACTCAGTCGTGTTCAAGATAGCTTTTTGGATCGCTTCCTTCACTCCCATCGGGCGAATCGGGAAGACCTCGAGCGCCTTCTTGTCGCGTACTACGGTGGGATTCTTCAGACCTTCGATCAAGTGTCGACCTACTTCGTAAGTGGCAGGTGTGACGAGCGCGAGCCAGAGTCCAGATAGATAAGGAGTTAAAACTGGGACGGAGATCAACAAACGCCTCAGCCCCCGCTGTCTCGCATATTGCCGCATCAAATCGCCATAGGTCATGACATCCGGGCCGCCGATCTCAAAGATGCGACTCTCGCCTGCTGGCAATTCCTTCGCTGCCAGCAAGTAAGAAAGCACATCATCCACAGCGATGGGCTGCGTCGCTGTGGCGAGCCAGCGGGGACAAAGCATAACGGGCAGGCGGTCGGTCAAGGACTTCATCAATTGGTACGAGGTGCTGCCCGCGCCAACAACCATTCCGGCGCGGAACTCGATCGTTTCCACACCTGAGTTGCGTAGAATTTCTCCGACTTCATGGCGGCTCCGCAGATGCGGCGAGAGTTTAGGTTCCGCATCGTCGCCTAGACCGCCGAGGTAGATGATTCGACTCACCCCAGCTTTTTTCGCGGTCTGCGCGAAGTTGCTTGCCGCTTGACGATCTTCCTTCTCGAAGTCTTTAGAGCCTGACATTAGATGCACGAGGTAAAAAGCGGTGTGAACGCCATGTAAAGCTTTTTCCAGCGACCCAGCGTCCAGTACATCGCCCCGCGCGATCTGCGTGGATTCGTTCACCGATTGCCGCAGTTTGTCCGGGTTACGCGCCAGGCACCGCAACACCAACGGCTGTTTCTCGAGCAGAGGAATCAACCGACCGCCGATATAGCCGGAGGCGCCCGTTAACGCCACAACGGGTACATTCGGCACTTCAGGACTATTAAACTCTGGCTGCGTCATCGTTTTCGGTCGCACTTACGGTTGGGCAACGAGTTCTTTTACGGATACCATTCAGGAGTGGCATTTTACTGTTTGCCGAACCGCACACTAGGGTTCGTCGAGGACGAGATCGAGGGATTGGATGTTGTCGTTGCTAAAACCATCTGCCGAATCGATCCGCCGCTTCTTGACGGAGCAGTCGCTGCTGGACTTCAGTTATTCCGCAGTGGGGGCGACAGCGACGACTCCGCCCGCTGGTTATGTCGTGGACCACACTAGGATTCAGCTAGGCCAAGGGGAGGCTGTGTTCCATTCCGCAAGAGACGCGTTGCAGCATTGGGAGCAGTTTCGATTGGGTTGGGTCGAAGCGTGGTCGCCGGACACTCCAATTCAAACTGGCGAAGTCGTGGCGGTGATGGGGCGCGCCCTTGGGTTATGGTGGCTGAACTCAGCTCGGATCGTCTACAGCGTGGATGAATCAGGGCCTGTCAGCAAATTCGGCTTCGCTTACGGAACCTTACCCGGCCATGTTGAGAGCGGTGAAGAACGATTCTTGGTTGAATGGAATCGTGCCGACGACAGCGTCTGGTACGACATCCTGGCGTTTTCCAGACCGAACTACTTTTTAGCACGGATGGGCTACCCGGTTGTACGCCGCATGCAGAAACGTTTCGGGCGCGAATCGGCGGCCGCGATGCGACGAGCCGTTTGTTCAGCCGAAGAAGTAAAGGTCTGCTAAGGACCCGCTGCTGCACGTTTGGAGCTTGTCGAAGTGGATCGATTGAGCACTTCGTATCGGAAGTTTTTTTGAGTCGCATCGCGATATCTTCACTCGACCGAGTCTCCAACCAAAGTCTCCGTCACGGCTGACGATCGCATCGCGTTGATTGAGCTTGTCATCGACATCAGCGATAGCACCGACCTTGTGGCACGGGAACGGCCTTGCGTCGCCAGCCTCGGAGCGCGGCGGCAAGAATGGGACAAGCAAGCAACCGCAAAATCCCCCCTCCCAATCCCAATAATGACGCTGTAGCGCCGAGTCATTGCGCAGTAAATCAGAGTTCGAATCCGTGATACACCTCGCTTAGCGACTCACTCTAGTTACAGTGAATGCACCACGAATCGAATACAATTCACAACATTGTATGAAGCTCACCTGGCTCCGCTGCGGGGATTGCTGACTGATGAGCTTGGCTGACGCAACGGACCCGCGGGCAACAAAGTGATCAGTTGGAAGAAACCGGTGTTATGAAAAGACTTTGAGAAATCACCACGCCTATTTAACAGGGCTCTAGATCATGAAATACCTTGAAGTTGTTCGCGGCCTAGTTACGCTCAGCCTGTTTTGGACGGGCCTGTTTTGGACGGGCCTGTTTTGGACTGGCACATGCTTCGCCGCGGACAAGCCCAACATCCTCTTCATGCTCACCGACGACCAGCGGTGGGACGCCATCGGCCTCGGCGGCTCGAAGCATCTCAAGACACCGAACATGGACCGACTGGGCAGGGAGGGTGTGTATTTCAAGAACGCCTTCTGCACTACCTCCCTTTGCTCTCCTAGCCGCGCCAGCATTCTTAGCGGCCTCTATGCTCATGCGCACGGCGTGGTGAACAACTTCACCGAGTATCCTGCCAACTTCAGGAGCTTCCCTATTGTCCTTCAAGCCGCTGGTTACGACACGGCCTACATCGGTAAATGGCACATGGGAGAGGACAACGACGAGCCTCGCCCGGGTTTCAATTGGTTCGTTACTCACAAAGGCCAGGGCAAATACTTCGACACCGAATTCAACCTCAACGGAACGAAGCGCGAAGTGGTGAAGGGCTACTACACCACGGTGGTGACGGAGATGGCGGAGGATTGGGTGAAGCGCCCGCGCGACGGCAAGCCGTGGTGCCTGATGATCGGCCACAAAGC
>JANPLP010000262.1:0-8177 GCA_031426595.1 Planctomycetia bacterium
TCTTTACCATCACGAACGAAATCGATCTTGGCAGGAAAAAGTTAAATACATTGCCGATATCGCCCGCGACAATGACTGCGCGCTAAGAATCGGAGTCAATTGTGGGAGCGTTGATCCAGAGAAAAAAGCCAAGTACGATCCAGCGGACGATATCAGCCCGATTATCGAAAGCGGTTTGGAGCATTGTGAGTATCTTGAGCAACTCGATTTCACTCGCTTTGTCGTCTCAATGAAGGATAGTGATCCGGCGACGGTGGTAAAGATCAATCAATTGTTCGCTGAACGTCGACCTGACGTGCCGTTGCATCTGGGAGTCACCGAAGCTGGTTTGCCACCCGATGGCATCATTAAAACTCGCATCGCCTTTGAACAACTGATCGGCCGTGGTATTGGCGACACCATTCGCGTTTCACTCACTGTTCCGAATTCTCGCAAGCCTGAGGAGATCGCTGCGGGTCGGGAGATCATCAGCGACATACAAGCCGGCCGATTACGTAGCGTGGTGGCACTGGACCCATCCGCTTTGAATATTATTTCTTGCCCCAGTTGCTCGCGCGTCGAAAACGAAGCGTTTGTCGAACTAGCTCAACAAGTCAAAGAAATGACCCGCTATGCACAGAACTACGCAATTACGATCGCGGTGATGGGCTGCCGCGTGAATGGGCCTGGAGAAACTGACGACGCTGATTTAGGGCTGTGGTGCGGACCCACTCGAGTCAATCTAAAACGGCTGGGCGAACCATTGGGTGCCTTCACCTATGAAGAAATTCTTGGCAAATTGAAGTCCGAACTCGATCAACTCATCGCAACGAAAACGACCACCTCCGCATAACTCGGATAGCACCACGCTCTCAAGCACAGCGCTTTGCATCCTAGTAACCAGGCATCCTTGTTACCAGGCATTCTAGTGACCAGGCATTCTAGTGACCAGAGCCGAAGCTAGTAGCCAGAGCCAGGGCGCCAGTACTCGCGTACTTCGCCAAGATAGGACTGGCCAGTAATGACTCGTTTCTGAACCGCGTTGCAGTTCCCAGGCCGTTGATTCCCGAGCGTGTAATGTTTTTCGCAAGGGTTTTGAGTCAGCATCTTGTAGGGCAGCAAAGGTATCGTTCCGAAAAAGTGGATCGATGACGCAGCGGGTTGCAGACAGCGATACGTGCCTTGGCCATATCGTTCCAGATTGGGTTGCTCAAAATAAAGCGGTTTGTGATAGAACACTGGGCTGATAAAGCTGTAGCACTCAAGCGTGTAAGGTGCTTGACTCGGCGAATCGAGATCGCGAGTCCGATTGCTTAGCACGGGTTCTGCATACGCTTGAAATCGGTCCTGTACTTCCAACATCGAGAACAGTTGCCCAGCATGTGTCATTGGGCCAACCATCGTAGCCGTGCTGAATTTTTCTTTGTTTCGTGATGACGCGTTCACAGTGTCCGAGGGACTATCGATCTGTTTTTTGACCGTCCCATCGTCGGCATCGGTTCGCTCGGTGTTCAGGCCTTGGTCCTGCCAGAATGCAAGCGTGGTCGCATCTCCCGGAATAAGGCTCTCTTCCGCCGCCGCTTTAACTTGCGTTGCCTGCGTTTTAGAAATCCCGCTCGCAAGAGACTGCTGCATGTCGAGAGTCTGCCAAGGCAGTCCCCCTTCCACTTCGCCGTTTTGGAGCGCTCGCGATGAGAGCTTCGTCGAAATGTCGCGGTCACTGCTAGGTGCAGCAATTTTCATGGGTGTTACGCCCAAGGTCGTTGCACCGGGACGCGGCTTAGCAATCGAGCCGGGATTTGCAGGTTCTTGCTTCGGTGCAAGCGGTTGTTCTGCAGGAGTCTGTGTCGATTGCAATTGCAATTGCAGTTCAGCTCGCTTGATGAACGCATCAGCCGATTGTGACGCGGTTACCGCAACTGGCTTCGGCCGCGAAACATCTTTGGAAATCTCAGTAAGCGATGACCACGGAAGTAACGACGCGGTAGGTTTTTCCCCGGGTGCCAGCTTGGCCGTCGAATTGATTTCCGATGACCCAGAACGTGCATGCGCGGCCTGAGTTTTGCCCGTCGCTGGGCTGGTCTGGTTGGTCGGTATCACAAATCTGTTGGATTCGATCCAATTTGATGTAGCAGTTGGCGCCAATCGCGCTTGATCATTTAAGTCGTTAGACCAAGGAGTTTGACTTAACCAAAGCGGCTGGTCCAACGGCTTTGACGGTAACGGCTTTGAAGGTAATTGTGAGAAAGGCTTTCGATTGGCGGCTGCCCCACTCCACGCTTCAGCCGCTGCACGAGCCTGAACCGGACCTTGTGTACTCGACTCGGAGAGCGGTGCACTCGTATCGAACCAAAGTGGAGCTTGTGCTTGCACCGAAGCTTGAACACTCGCGCTGAGAAGCACCAGCGTGGCGATTGAATTTTTGGTAAGCATGACTCGATGATCCATTCTTATGCGGCGGTTCTCAAAGCACTTTGCAGTCGTCCGACCAGCGACTCTGCGAGCTTATCCATTGCGTCCGATGATCATGTCGCGAACGGCAGGAACCGCTTGCGGATCCTGGAACTCGATTCTCTCTGTTGCGTCTGCCTGAGCTTTCACGGGTGCACAAGCCTCAGTTGTGTTCACATTGCAATATTGAAGTAGCGAGCCCTTTTCAAAGTGCACATTGCGAAGAGCTAGGACATACTCGACTTCTGCCTGATGATATCTCAGCCGAGCATCTAGGAGTCGACGGTGGGTTTCCAGTCGCACATCGAGTTCTGCAGTCTCGCCGTCGGATTTGGCTTCGATAGCATTTAGTTGGATAACGATTGAATCCAGCCGCTTGCGCTGGAGCGCCATGTTCTCGTGCGCCCGCTTGGCTTCGTTGATCGCATTGCTCAAGCCGAAGTTCACATAACGTTCTTGCTCGCGAAGAATTTCCACTTCGCGCGACAGCCCCAAGCGTGAATTTTGAACTGCCGCGTGCGCTCTTCGCAATCCGACCGGAACGTTGTATTCCAAACCCATTTGCCACTCTTGAAAGTCGCCACCGTACAGACTGCTAGTTGCTGACGCTGGGCCTAGAAGTTCCTCTCCGAATCCGCGGAAACGATACCGGCTGATAACGTCCAATTGCGGCTTGAGAAAATTACGATTCGCAATCAGCTCAAGTTCTTTCTGTTTGATGACCCACTTCTGCTGACGCAGTTCCTCTCGATTCGATAACGCTTCACCAATGCTGCTCGACCAATCGTAGATAACGGCCGCCGAAGTGGGCATATCCGATGGGTTAATCAATCGTCCGTCGTTGATTGCCATGCCTGTCATCAGACGCAACTTGCGTTCGGCGACTCGCAATCCCCCTCCACTTCGAAACGTTCCACCAGAACTGCCGTTATTGGTACGGGTCCCATCGATCGGACGGCCATTGATCGCATCAATCACTTCGGATTGAAAACGATGCAATTGCTCTTCGGCTTGCGCGATTTTGCCGCGTGAGAACGCCTCTGGAGGCAACTTGTTAAGTGTCTCTTTGGCAATGTTGCGAACTTCCACGCGTGCTTCGAGGTCGCGATAAGCGTAGTACAAGTCCCAGTAGGCGTTCTCGACTTCCGCTACTAAGTCTCGAACAGATCGTTCAAAGCTGATCTGGCTTACGTCGGTGCGAACTCGAGCCAACAACACACCATTCAATACCCCAGGGTTCGCGCCTGGACCGGCTATGCGATTAAACTGAGTCCCTGCACCTTGGAGCAAGGGTTGGCGCGCTTCCGCTTCGACATAGGCGTCCCATGAATCAAATGGAAATCGATTGGAAAGCTGGTTGTTGCGATCGTACGCGGTAACGTTTCGAAAACTGAACAATCCGCCTGTCGCAGAGCGCTTGTTCACGCCCGCCTGTGTGGTGTTCAAGTCCTGCTTGAACTCACCGTTGTTACCAAAGAACTGATTGTTCAGGCCACGATGGTTGCGTTCAAAGTAGTTGTTTACGAAAAAGTTCGCATCAAATGAGCTCAGCGCAGCCTCTTCACCGCTGCGTGGATCGGTGTACACCAAAGCCGGGTCCAGGTTGCTACTAATCGTTTGTGGCGAGCGGATGACGGTACCACCCAAGTCTCGCAGAATATGGGAAGTGGCTAACGCTTCGCGAATGCAGTCAGAAAGCGACATCGAGACAAGGTTCTCGGGCGACAGCATGTCTTCTTGGATATCCAACGGTGAAACTGGATCAGGCGCCCCCGATAGGCATTCAATGGATAGTTTCGCTTCGGCTGGTTTGAGTTGTGTCACTCCAACGGCGGGCTGCGTGCAAGTGCTTAGACCGCTATCTTTACAGAAGTTAAAACTGTTCGAAGGCAAGCAACATCCGCTAATTGTGGCAACTAGCGCAAGGCAATACCGCGCAAGCTTGTACGACGCAGACATCCAACACCCCCCAGCGTTCTTCTGCAACTTCATTCATGAACGATAAACCAGGGAAGCCCCACAGCTTGCGTTCATCAATGATTTCGGACTTACCGATTGTTCCAATTCAACAAATCCCCCGGGCTGCGACGGTTGTATCAAAAAAAGTGGATAATCTACGCAGAATGGATTGATAGCATCGTAAGCATCCATGTTGTTTCATCGCAATCTGGAGGTGAGATTAAGATAAGGTATCCCCACCTTCGTTCTAAACTTTGGTGGCAATGAGTCTGTTTGACATAGTCCCATTAAATGCTGACTAATCGACCTGTAGAAGACATCGATGAGCTGCTTAACGTCCTCGAACGCGAGGCGCAATCGACTATTTCGAGTGGTGTCTTTTTCTCACACCTGTTGCACCGTGTGCGTTTGTTACTTGACGCCCATTCGGTCGCAATTCTAGCGCCAACAGGGTCCGCCTGGCTGACAATCGCTCACGGAGGGGACTTCTCGGAAACTATTGCCAGTAGTTTCACGCTTGCCTTTGATGCGCAAGTTCAACCCGCATCCATCAATCAAACTTCCGCTCAAAACGAAGTTTGTCCTGCTACACTCATGGGCTTAGCACAAGTCTCACAGGCGACCGTGTATTGGTACTCTGTTCCTTTGCGGCCCTCCAACTTTTCTAAAGGCTGTTTGATCATTTCGCTGACCTCTGCACCTCCGCCAGTTGCAGTGCCTGGAATGCTTGAACTGCTTGCGGCTTTTGCGGAAGTGGTTTCACTGCGTCAGATGGCGGAGCTTGAAGAGTTCCTGGATCACCGCTGGGGAAAGCTACAACAACTGTGTACTTCTTTACTTGAAGGGAGCCACAAACGAGACCACGCCGCGCTGCTCGTCAACCAACTCGTTCCCATTTTCAGCGCTGCCCGAGTTTCACTGTTTAATAGGACATCGCTCGGAAGAGTGCGACTTGATAAAGTCAGCGGTGCATCGACAGTCGATCACAGCTCGCAAGTCGTCCGTTCGCTCATCCAACTCGCCCAACCTACCTTTGAGAACCACAAGCCTCGACTTCGCCAGCGACAAGAAACCAACTCAGCCGTCGAAGGACCCATGCTGGGTGATGATGGAACGTTTGAAAACGCGATTGTACTTCCGTTGACATCAGATTTTCCAGCAAAAGGTTTCGAGAGTGTCCTCGTGATTGAGTGGACTGATTATGAACACCTTGTGGCTGCTACCGCTTCAGTCGTCCATATGCTTCCAACGCTTAGCCTTGCTTGGCTACAGTATCGTCGTTGGCAGCGGGTTCCTCGCGTCTTACATCTGTGGGGCGGCGATCGCTGGTCGATTTCTAATTGGGGTTCACGAACACTGGCCGCGTGTGCGTTTGGACTGCTGGCCGTGATCGGGTATGTATTTCTAAGTGCCCCTTATCCCCTGACCATAGAAGCGGTTGGAACAATTGAACCCAAGCTACAGCGAACCATCTTCACTCCGCTCGATGGCTATGTAAGCGAATTGCTAGTTGACGATGGTCAAGCAGTAGATGTTGGCGAACCTCTCGCGCGTATGCATTCGCCCGAGCTGGAGTTGCGGAACGAGCAACTCGTTGGCGAACTGCGAACGATCCAAGAGAAACGAAATGCCTTGCAAATCGCGAGTAATCAACTGAATGCAAATACTAGCGACGCACTCATCAATCAAAATCGCATCGCCGCAGAGATTAAGCAGCTTGAGACGCAGACCGAAAACCTAAATACTCAACTTGAGTTAGTCCGCGAAGAATCGACCAAAAACGTCCTTCGTTCTCCCATTCGCGGAGTTGTGGTAGCTAGGGATCTACAGCAGCAACTGACCTCGCGGCCAGTTCGGCGAGGTGACGCGCTTTTTCGCGTGGTCGACGTAGATGGACCATGGCATTTAAAGATCCAGGTCGTTGACCGCGATTCTGGATATGTCCTAAAGCGACCCATGGACCCAGCGCAACCCGCCGATAGTCTCCGCTTCGTACTTGATAGTCTGCCCGGGGAACAATTTGATGCGCAAGTAGAATGGGTTTCGCGGTTCGTGCAGAACCGAAACGGAGAAGGTTGCTTTGTGGAGATGCACGCTGACGTCGATCGCAGCATTGTCAGCAAATCTTATATGGGAGCCAGCGCACGCGCTTACTTCCGCTGCGAAGATCAACCCACATGGTTTGTGTGGTGCCGACCACTTGTCGAATCCGTACAGCGACGCCTTTGGTTCTGGAGATAACTTATGACTCGGTCTCTTGCCATTTTGGTAACGTTAGTTTACATCGTTGCGGCTCAACCAACTGCTTCGGCAGATGACGCACTCGGCGCGGCGGCTGAAATCTCCGTTTCGAATGCAGTTCTTAAGACCATCGAATCCACAACGGTTGCATCGCAGGTTTCAGGCATCATCAGCAATTTCTCTGCAAAAGAAGGGATGTCCGTTACTCAAGGCCAACCGCTCGGGAAGGTGCATGATGAAGCTTTGCGCCTCGAATTGGCTCGGTTGAAAACGGCGACCGAGATTGCTAAGAAGAAACATGCTAGCGACATCGATAAGCGTTTAGCGGCAAAGAGCCAAGCGGTTGCTGAAAACGAGTACCAGCGGGCGATACAAGCCAACGCTCGAGTTCGCGATACTTATCCGCTCAACGAGATTGATCGCCTCAAGCTTATCTCTGATCGCGCAAAACTAGAAATTGAACGTACCAACTACATGACGGAAATGGCTGCACTCGACATTGCCCAAACGGAACATGAGTACCGGAAGTCGTACGAGGTTTACTCACGCCATCAAATTGTTGCACCCGTGTCGGGAGTCATTACCAGCGTCGAAAAGAAAGTGGGCGAATGGGTGGAACCCGGAACAGACCTATTTCGCATTGTACGCCTTGATCGGCTTCGCATTGAAGGCTTTATTAATGCCGTACAAGCGGTAGACAAGTTGGAGGGACGCGATGCGCGCGTCACAGTAGTGATGGGAAATACAACTCACGAAACCACGGGCAAAGTTGTCTTCATCAGCCCTGACGTGAACTCGATCAATTCGCTGGTGCGAGTCTACCTCGAGATCGATAACTCGAAAAACCAACTGCGGCCAGGATTACAAGTTAAAGCGAACATCTTGGAATCACCATGACATCATCGATTGCCAAAGATGCAGAGCTCGACCAAATCCAATTGCGTTCCGACATCGAATGGATTGCACAATCGAATCGTTCGAAATGGGTAGCCCTCGATCCGCTATCTGGCGCCTTTTTTTACTTTAGCGAAATTGAGCATGCGGCTGCAGAAATGCTTGGTACCCACCAAGCGTTCGCCACTTTTTTACAAGAGCTTCACAGGCGGTTTCCAGGTAACAGTTTCACCCCTGTTTGGCTGGCTACCTTCGTCAGTCGATTAAATGCTGCGCACTTGCTATCGCCCTCATCCCCGCGTGTGATGCAATCTTTAACTACGGCCACGAAAAAGAGTTTTTTTCAAATCGCCATGAAGATCTTGGCGGCTCCGCTCTCGACTCGTGTGCCGCTATTCAATCCCAGTCGCCTGTTACGAAAGCTAGATTGGCTGGGTGCGATCCTTTTTCATCCCATCATGTGCATAGCAGTGCTCAGCACGGCAGCTATCATGGCCGTTCTTGTACTTGGCCGAACTCTCGAGGGCGATATTCTATCACTTACTGAGTTCAGCCGACTGCAGGGTGACCGTTGGCTGCTTCTTGTTGCGAGTTTTGTGATCGTAAAGTCGATGCAAACATTACCTCGCTTGCCATTTTTGCGATTGCGTCCA
>JANPLP010000263.1:0-1985 GCA_031426595.1 Planctomycetia bacterium
TTCCATATTGATCTCAGCGACCTTTTCTTGCTCTTTAGCGACTTTGAAAATGGCGATGTCACCATCCTCGTCACTGATGTAAACCCGATCTTCAACGATCAATGGCGACGCCCAAGAGGCGGCGAACATGTCGTATGTCCAATAAGCCTTGCCCGTTTTCGCGTCCACGCAATGAAATACACCACTAAAGTCAGCCACGAACAGCAGGTCGTCCTTGATTGCGACCGTTCCGCAAGTGCGATGCATCTGCGTTTCAAATTCCTCTGGGTTGGATCCGACATAATGCCAAACCGCAGCAGAGTTTGGATTGTCGCGCTCCAGATCTCCGTCCTTCGCAACCATCGCTTGCAGACGCTTGTGAGCAACGGGTGTCTTAGGATCTTTGGCGTTGAAGACTTGGGTAGGACTAACATCGCCGCGCTTCGTCGGATCGATGCACCAAAGATGCCCCCCGCCTTCGCCGTGCTCAGGATCTTCGCCAACTGCCACGTAAACGTAACCGTCGTAAACGACTGGCGTCGCGATCACATGATTGCGAGTCGCTGCGCCGCCGAGTGAGTAAAGCGATTCTTTGGGATTGCAATCGAACTTCCAAAGTAACTCAGCTTTGCCATCTTTTCCGTCGGCTGCGAAGCTATAAATATAGCCGTCACCTCCGCCGAAAATCGCTTGAGCTACCCCGCCGAAAACACCGTAAGCTGGCGATGACCACTGTCCGTGCAAGACGTTCTGACCGGGTGAGTTGTCAGCCCAGAGAACTTTGCCAGAATCACGATCCACACAGATAAAGCTCGGCGCGCTCTTGGCTGGCAAATTTACGTGACCTTCGTCGACGCCGTTGGCTGTGTTCACGAACAGCTTGTTACCAACCGCCGTTACCGAGCAACTGCACATGTTGTGCTGGGACACCCCCAACTCCTTCATCATGTTCAAGCGCCAGATCACATCGGCTTCGTTCTTGTTTTCGTTGGCCTCATCTTTTGTTGGGCCGTCATTCTCGCCGTCAAGAAATCCTTCTGTGTCTAAACAAACGACTTCACCGCGGCTGGTAACATACCACAAGCGGTCGCCGTCGATCATCGGCGCGGAACAGATTCCCTGGTTCGGCCAGTCGTGCACTCGTCCCGTGGGCAATTTTTCGCTGGAATGCTGCCACAGAAACTTGCCATCCTTCTCGTCAAAGCACAGGAGGACACCTAAGTCGACCGTGTTGGGGTAACGTTCAATATACCCTGCGCCGTTATTCGTTCCAACGTAGACTTTGCCATTCGCAACGATTGGATTGCCGTACGTTTCAGAACCGAGCGGCATCGACCAGCGAACATTCTTGCCATCTTTTACGTCCCAGTCCGTCACCACGTTGGGCTCGTCCGTCACGTTGTTTCGCAAATGCGAACCGCCCCATTGCGGCCAATCCCGCTTGCCAACTTTGAGCTCGTCGACACGCTTGCGGACTTCAGCGACCGCGTCATATTTGTCTTCCGCCGTCAAAGTTGTCGGAAGCAATGTCAGGCTACATACAGCCAACGCTTTCCAATTTCGTAAGTGCATTTCACATACCTTTTAGTTTTAAATTCGATGTTATTTTTGGAAACGAATCGTCTCGCCGACCTCGCATTTTTGAAGCAAGCTTGACCTGCCCCGATTCATTTGTTGCTGTAAACCTGAACGTTATCGATATAATACTCTATCAAGCTGGAGTTTCCGAAAATGCCAGGGCTTCCCGATTTGTTCGGCGTTCCATCGGTCGCCTCGATTGTCCATTCCTTCGGTTCCTCATCGCCGCGCTTCCACACTTTCGCTCGCAAAGTTACCCCTTTCTCCACGTTCTCAGCCCGGAATTTGATCGTGTACCACTGATCGGCTGACCAAGTAAATGGAATGGTCTTTGCAAATCGCAATTCGAGCCGCGAGGTCCAGGATCGGATTTGCAATTCGTCTTTACCCATCAAGTCGACGGTGTAGCGTTGATTGATCAAGCCCAT